>JBAQHL010000202.1:0-2059 GCA_049288295.1 Desulfobaccales bacterium | reverse complement strand
CCCTTAAGAGTCTCATCGCCCTGGGCAGGAGGTCATGATGGAAATAGAAAAAAAATTCGGCGTATATTTGTGCAAGGGCTGTGGCATCGCGGATGCCATAAATTTTGAGAGCCTCCTTAAGGTGATCAAAAAAGAGGGGAAGATCCAGCATATCAAAGAAGCTGACATCCTCTGCAGCCCCGAGGGCCGGGCCCTGATCCTGGAAGATATCAAGCCGGATGGCGAAGGCATCAATGCCCTCGTCGTGGCGGCCTGCTCGCCCCGGGTGAAATACGAAGAGTTTGATTTTCCCAATGTCCTGGTGGAGCGCTGCAACATCCGGGAGCAGGTGGCCTGGACCCAGGAACCCAACAACGAGCACACTCAGGCCCTGGCGGAAGACTATCTGCGCATGGCCTGCGCCCGCATCAAGAAGGCCGAGATGCCGGAGCCGTACGAGAGCGAATGCGACAAGACCATCCTGGTCATCGGTGGCGGCGTGGCGGGCTTAAGCGCGGCCCTGCAAGCGGCCGATAACGGCTACCAGGTGGTCCTGGTGGAGAAAGAGGCCCAGCTGGGCGGGTTCGCCGCCAAGATGTACCGGCAGACGCCTTCCAGCTACCCCTATACCACTCTCCAGGAGCCGGTGGTCTTCAAGCAGATCCAGGAAGTCCAGAACCACCCCAAGATCAAAGTGATGACTGCGGCGGCTCTGGAGACCCTTGATGGGCAGCCGGGTCTGTTGGACGCCACCATCAAGGTAGGCGGCGACGTGGAGACCCTGCGGGTGGGGACCGTGGTCTTGGCGGCGGGCTGGAAGCCTTACGACGCCACCAAGCTCATCAAGCTGGGCTACGGCCTGTCTAAAGATGTGATCACCAATATCGAGATGGAGGAGATGGCCAAAGCGGGCAAGATCGTGCGGCCCTCCGACGGCAAAGCCCCCGAAGCGGTGGCCTTCATTCAGTGCGCCGGTTCAAGGGACCCGGAACATCTCCCCTACTGCTCCGACTTCTGCTGCACGGCCTCCCTGAAGCAGGCCCTGTATGTCCGGGAGCAAAACCCCAACGCCATCGCCTATATCCTCTATAAGGATATCCGCACCCCGGGGCAGATGGAGCTGTTCTACAAGCAGGTGCAGAGTGATCCCGGCGTGATGCTCACCAAGGCGGAGATCGCCGAAGTGGGCTTAGGTGACGGCGGCAAGCTCCGGATCAACGCCACCGACACCCTGCTGGGCGCCAACGTCATCTTCGAGGCCGACCTGGTGGTGTTGGCTACGGGTATGGTTCCCGCCACTGCGGACGAGGCGGTGCTCAACCTCAACTACCGCCAGGGGCCGGGGTTGCCTGACCTGGAGCTGTTCGGCGGCTTCGCCGACTCCAACTTCATCTGCTTCCCCTACGAAACCCGGCGGACCGGCATCTTTGCCGCCGGCTGCGTCCATCAGCCCATGAACATGGCCATGGCCGTGGAAGATGGCGTGGGCGCCGCCTGCAAAGCCATCCAGGCGGCGGAGCATGTGGCCGCAGGCATGGCGGTGTCTCCCCGGGCCTGGGACATAACCTTCCCGGACCCCTTTATGCAGCGCTGCACGTCCTGTAAGCGGTGCACCGAGGAATGCCCCTTCGGCGCCATCGAAGAAGATGAAAAAGGCACGCCCTTTTTCAAGATCAACCGCTGTCGCCGCTGCGCCACCTGCATGGGGGCCTGCCCGGAGCGCATCATCTCCTTCAAGGACTACAGCGTGGACCAGATCGGCTCCATGCTCAAGTCCCTGGATGTCCCGGAAATCGAGGATGAGGACGATCCGTTGGCGCCTCTCCGGGTCATCGGCCTGGTGTGCGAAAACGACGCCTACCCGGCCCTGGACGCAGCAGGGTTGCACAAGCTGCGACTGAATCCGATGATCCGCTTCATCTCACTGCGCTGCCTGGGGTCCTTCAATATGGTGTGGGTCTCCGACGCCCTGTCCCGGGGGATCGACGGCATGATCCTCCTGGGGTGCAAGCACGGGGACGACTATCAGTGCCACTTCGCCAAGGGCAGCGAACTCTGCGAGTACCGCTTGAGCAAGTTG
>JBAQHL010000201.1:0-1982 GCA_049288295.1 Desulfobaccales bacterium | reverse complement strand
ATGACAAAATTTCCTTTCGTTTTTCTTTAATAAGTTCATTGAGTCCCATGGTAATTCTCCAAAGCGATAAATTTAAGCGGTTATAGGTTAATACGCCCCTGTCATACCGTTGCTTGCTCCGGAAACCAGACATGGGAAGATGTCTTTTCATGCCTCAAATAGTTATGGATAAGCTTAATAACTTCGGCCATGGCTTAGCTCTCAGCAGTTAGATTTCGGCTTTTTGTGTAGGGCGGGCACTGCCCGCCAATTTGCAATTCATATTTGCGGCGGGCCGTGCCCATCCTACATTGCTAAAAAGTTACATTTTTATTTTTCGGTTTCAAATCCAAGTTAAGGGATCTACTTTGTAATAATTTTTTAATTCATCATATAAGTCGGGATGTTTCGCTTTCATTTCCTTCGACTTTTCAAAAAATGTTTCGGTGGCCACCGCAAAGAATTCACTGGGATCTGTAGCTCCATAACGATTCATTACCGTTTTAAACCGTTTGAAGGAATTTTTTTGAAACCTGGTAAATTCGTTACCCAATACCCTGGCCCAGGACAGGTAGTGTGAGCGTTTCTCAAGTATAGGGGTGCCATCCGCCTCGCCATCCTCTTGATCGAGCTGATGAGCAAATTCATGGAAAACAACATTATGGCCGTCACCAGGATTGAGGGCGCCTGAAAGTACTTCATCCCAGGCCAGTACAACTAGGCCGGTTCTCCAGGACTCACCCAGGTGAAGCTGTTCCTGGACAACCATACCGGTTTCATCCGTTTCATTCTTGACAATGTAGGTTGAAGGGTAAATAAGGATTGAAGTAAGCTTGGGATAATAATTTGTTTTCCGATTGAGAAGCAGGAGACAGGCTTGCGCCGCGACGGTAACCTTGATCTCTTCATTTAACTCCAACCCCCCGCATCCTTCAAAATTCTTCTCATGCAAGAAAACCTGGATATGGCCGTGAAGTTCCTCCCTCAAGGAAGTGGGAAGGTGGCGATATATTTTGATATTCTTCTCCAGGATTTCACTCCATCCCGGCTTAACCGGCAAGGCCCGCAGGTTTTTCCGGCGCACCTCGCGGGCCAATTTCCAGACTGCATAAACAGTCCCGATAAGGGCTGCCAAGCTGAATAGAACATAGGCCGGTTGCATATACTTGAGCACAGTTTCTGTTGATAATAATCTCAGGAAAAAATCTTCATTTCGGCGGGCAGTGCCCGCCCTACATTTACTTCAAAAACCTTTTCCTTGATTCTTGGCATGATTGACCCCGTCAAATCTTCACCAGCCGCTCCCCAATCTGCTCCGGCATAATAAGCTTTCCGTCAATCCTGTTTAAGGTTTCCACCCGGGTGAGGCCCTTGCCGATGCGCTTCACTTCCCTGGACATCTGGCCCCGGTTGAGTTCGGGGATGAGCACTGCCCTGACCCTGCGCAGGTGGGGCAGGAGGTTCCCCCAGGGAAAGGGCCACAGGGTGATGAGCTTGATGAGTCCGGCCTTGACGCCCCGCTCCCGGGCGTCCCGCACGGCACGTTTGGCCGAGCGGGCCACCGAGCCGTAGGCCACCACCAGCACCTCCGCGTCCTCCACCAGGTCCTCCTCCACCATGTTGATGTCGAAATAGTGCTGGCTGATCTTACGAAAGATGCGGTTCAAGAAAGGCTCAACTTCATCGGGGCGCTCCGTGGGAAAGCCCCGCACGTCGTGGACCAGGCCGGTGACGTGATAGCGGTAGCCATGGCCGAAGGGGGCCATGGGGGGCACCCCCCGGGGGGTGTCCTCGTAGGGGATATACCATTCCGGCGGCACGGTGGGCCGGACCCGGTCCACCACCTCGATCTCGCCGGGCGGCGGCAGCACAATTTTCTCCCGGGTGTGGGCCACCACTTCGTCGGACAGAATAATCACGGGGGTGCGGTATTTCTCGGACAGGTTGAAGGCCGTAACCGTGACCTCAAAACAGTCCCGGGTGGTGGCAGGAGCCAGCACGAT
>JBAQHL010000200.1:0-3582 GCA_049288295.1 Desulfobaccales bacterium | reverse complement strand
CCTGACGCCATTTCCCCCTTTTCCCCCACGGGCCCTTGTGGTATCATCGGGGCACCCTGTCGGCCCGATAGGCCCCACTCCCTCCTCGAGGTGACCCATGGAAGATTCAGCCCGGTTGAATTCCATTTTTAAGCCCAAAAGCGTGGCAGTCATCGGCGCATCCACTGCGCCCGGCAAGCTCGGACACGACATCCTGGCCAATCTCAAGAACGGCGGCTTTGCCGGCCCCTTGTACCCCATCAATCCCAAGGCCGACGAAATCCTGGGCCTTCGGGTATACAAGTCCATCACCGACACCCCCGAACCTCCCGAATTAGCGGTGGTGGTCATTCCCGCCAAGATCGTCACCCCCACCTTGGAACAGTGCGCCGAAAAAGGCGTCAAGGGCGCCATTGTCATAACGGGGGGCTTCGCTGAAACCGGGGCCGAAGGAGAGCGTCTCCAAGATGAAATGGCCCAGGTTATCCGGCGCACCGGCCTTAAGGTAGTGGGCCCCAACTGCCAGGGGGTTAACATGCCCCACCATCACATGTGCGCTTCCTGGCCTCTCATCACCACCAGGGGGAAAATCGCCTTCGCCTCCCAGAGCGGCACCGTGGGAGCGGCGTTTCTGGATCTGGCCGCAGCCGAGGGGCTCGGGGTCTCGGCCTTCGTTTCCCTGGGGAACCGGGTGGACGTGGACGAGGCCGAGGTCATCCAGTATTTTAACGCCGACCCCGACACCCAGGTCATTGCCCTGTACCTGGAGGGGGTGAAACGCCCCACTTACTTCCTGGACGCGCTGCACGAGTGCGAAAAACCGCTAGTGATCCTCAAAGCCGGGCGCACCAAACGCGGCAGCCAGGCCGCCGAATCCCACACCAAGTCCTTAGCAGGGGTGGATGCCATTTACCAGGCCCTTTTCCGCAAGCACCGGGTGTACCGGGCCGACAATCTGGAAGACCTCTTTGATTACGCCAAGGCCCTGGCCTATCTCACCCCGCCCAAGGGGCGTAACCTCATGATCACCACAAGTTCCGGCGGCGCAGCCATCCTGGCCATCGACGAGGCGGAAAAGATGGGCCTGGCCACCCCGGAGCCCTCCCCGTCCTTGAAAGAACGCCTCAAGGGCATGCTGCCGGCTCACTGCGTGGCCAGCAACCCCGTGGACCTCACCGGGGACGTCATCAGCGACCCCAGCCTTTACCGCCAGGTCATGGATGCAACCACCAGCGAATACGATTACCAGGTGGTGATTTTCGGAGACCCCATCCCTGGAGCTTCCCAGGTGGTTAAGCCCGGAGCTTCCGAGCTGGTCATCTTCCTGGGCGGGGCCGAAGTGGAGCTGGAGGAGCGCCAAAAACTCTATCAGGCCGGCATCCCGGTTTATCCCACCCCGGAGCGGGGCATGGCGGCGCTGGCCCAGTTCTTCCGTTTTTCGGCCCAGCCCCAGGCGGAAGAGGCGGCGCCCACTTGGCCTTCCACCCCGGGCTTGCGGCTGCTGCCGGGCCAGGAGGCTGCGGAGATGCTGGTCAAGGCGGGCATTCCGGTGGCCTCCGCACCCCTGGCTACCACCCCGGACGAGGCCGTGGCCCTGGCCCGGCAGTTCGGCTACCCGGTGGCCATCAAGGTGGCCTCCCCGGATATTCCCCACAAGAGCGACCTCGGGGGGGTTCACCTCAATATCGCCAACGACGAGGGCGTGCGCCACGCGTTCCATGATATCCTGGCCACCACCCGCTTACATGACCGCAAGCTCGAAGTGGACGGGGTCACCGTCTCCCCCATGGCCAAACTCGGCGGCCTGGAGGTCATCCTGGGCACCCTCACCGACCCCCAGTACGGGCCTACGCTCATGTTCGGCCTGGGTGGCATTTACACGGAAATTTACCAGGACGTGGCCTTCCTGATTCTCCCGGCCACAGACGAGGAACTGGAGGGTCTCATCAAGAGCATCAGAGGTTATCCCCTGCTTACGGGTTTTCGGGGCCAACCCAAGCGGGACCTGACCGCCCTCAAGTTCGCCATGAAGGCCCTGGCAGTCTTTGCCCAGCGGCACCCGGAACTGGACCAGGTGGAATTAAACCCCTTGCTCCTTTATGAGAAGGGTCTGTTCGCCGTGGATGCCCGGATCTTTTCGAGGATTTGAATGTCCTTGGAATTCTTCCGTCTGAAAACCCGTGAGGAAGTCCTGGCCCTTTTTTCCCGCTTCAAACCTGTGGGCGTGGAAGATTTGGCTTTGGGGGAAGCCATGGGGCGGGTGGTGGCCAGGAGCATCGCCGCCCAGGAGGATGTGCCCGCCTTTCTGCGGGCCTCCATGGACGGTTACGCGGTTCGGGCCGGGGACACTTTCGGGGCCACGCCGGGATTGCCCCAATACCTGGAAATTCGGGGTTCGGTGCTCATGGGGAAAGTCCCGGTCGGAGTCGTGGGCCCGGGGGAAGCCTGGCGCCTCCCCACCGGGGGAATGCTCCCCCAGGGTGCTGATGCAGTGGTCATGGTGGAGTACACTCATGAAATGCCGGATGGCACGCTGGAGGTGCGCCGCCCCGTGGCTCCCGGGGAAAACCTCATGCATCCCGGAGAAGATGTCCGGGCCCAGGAGCCTCTTTTCTCGGCCGGCAGGCGTCTGCGCTCCCAGGATATCGGTTTGCTTGCCGCCCTGGGGGCCGCCCGGGTTAGGGTTTACCAGAGGCCCCGGGTGGCCGTGCTTTCCAGCGGGGACGAAATCGTGCCCATCACCCAGAACCCGCCTCCGGGAAAGGTGCGGGACGCCAATGCCTTGCTGGTGGCCGCCCAAGTCGCAGCAGGCGGCGGCCTCCCCCAATTGAAGGGCATCGTTCCTGACGACCAGGACGCTTTATATGCCCTTTTGTCTCAATCCCTGGAGGACGCCGACCTGGTCCTCATTTCCGGGGGGAGCTCCGTGGGCGCCCGGGACCTGACCCTGGAGGCCATTAAGGACCTGCCGGGCGCCGACATCCTGGTCCACGGGGTGGCCATCCGGCCCGGTAAGCCCACCATTTTGGCGGACATCGGCGGCAAGCCCCTGATGGGACTTCCCGGTCATCCGGCTTCGGCCGCGGTAGTGATGCAGGTCCTGGGCCTGCCGTTGCTCCAGCGCCTGGCCGGCCTGGGGGAGAAGCCCTCCTGGGGCGGAACCGTCCAGGGGCGGCTCTCCCGGAACCTGGCCGGGGCCAGCGGCCGGGAGGACTTCGTCAGGGTGCAGTTACGGCAGGACCAAGACAACACCCTCTGGGCTGACCCGGTCCTGGGCCCTTCGGGACTTCTTTCCCCCCTGGTGAAAAGCGACGGCCTGGTGATCATACCCCTGGGCGTCGAGGGCTTTTTCAGGGAAGACCCGGTAACCGTGCACCTGTTTTCAGAATAACTATCCTGGCATATTTTAGAATGTTACAAAAAGTTTCGAGTTTCGAGTTGTGAGAAATTCTTCATTCCCCCTCTCCACCTGTCCTGAAAAGTTCCTCATGGGTGGCATAGGATTTCCAGCCTGTGCGGATAATCGAGGCGGGCACAGAGGCCCGCCCTACCGACTTTCCATTTTTTGGGTGGGCCACCGGCCCATGAGGAGCTGCCTGGAAA
>JBAQHL010000199.1:0-13834 GCA_049288295.1 Desulfobaccales bacterium | reverse complement strand
CTCTTATATTTATGGGCGAGGCCGAAGTGCTGCAGGGTCAGCATGGACACCACAAACACGATGAGGTCATCCAACATAAAGACAAAGATATACAAGGCCAGGTAAACATAATATTGCCAGAGCGGCAGACGGCTCATGGTGAGAATCTGGGTATAAACCACGGGTAGTCCGGCCGAGCAAAACAGCTCCACCAGGTTAACAGCCACACCGAGCAGGAAAATGCCGAGGGCAGCCAGGAGGAAGCTCTGGTGTTCGATGGCCCCTTTTATCCTGGCCATCAAGCCCTGCCGTCTCTCCCCGCCGAGGAGGTTGCAGGCCCCGGCTTTATTGAGAAAATACTCCCGGAAATTTATCCCCGCCACCACCAGGGCAATGCCCCCGATGGCCACCCTGATCCAGACCACCAGGCCAAGAAAGAGCAGGATATTCAGCCAGGCCGTCATAAAGAAAAAGTAGACCAGCCCGGAGCCGCCGATAAACAGGCTCCCCAGGACCCACATGCGGGTCCGGTTCTCCATGCCCAAGAGCAAACTGATGAGAAAGACCAAGGCCCACATGGCGCAGGGGTTAAACCCATCCAGGGCCCCGATGATCACGGTGAGCAGACCCAGGGAAAAATGCCTGGTCTCCACCGCGCCGATGATGGGGAAATTTAAAGTTTCGGGAATTTGCGGCGGCTCTTGTCCCAACTGGAGTGTTTCAGGGAGGCGGAGCGGCGCCACCAAGTCAAGGGGAGGAGGGCCCTTACTCCACTCCCGGATCAGCTTCTCAAGGGCCGCGCCCGTTGAGTGCTCCCCCTGCCAACCCACAAAATGGGCGCTCCCGATAACCATGCAGGGCACCCCGGGGAGGTCCGCCTGCAAGCGGGCCGCCACCTGCTTGAAGACTTCCTGATTGGCGCGGCTTTCCGTGAGTTCCATCTCCACTACCTGAAGATGGGGATATTTGCCTTCCAGCTTCATGAGAAATTTTTTGGCTTCCAGGCAATGCTGGCAACCCTTGGCAGAGAAAAGGTACAGCTTGATGGGGTTCGGGGGCGTAGCCCAGACCGGGGGGCTAACAACCAGCCACCAGGCGGCAAGGCAGAGCCCAAGCAAAAGGCGGAGCCATTTGGTCATGACAGGATAAGCTATCAGCCCGGCAGTCCGGCGGGGGGACTTGGGGAAATTGCCGGCATGTTAGGGAAATTGGCTACTAAATAAAGTCCTTTACCGCGGGTTTGAGCGGCGGGGGTTCCAACTTGAGGACGCGAAACAGCATGACTGGCATGGGAGAGCGGGTGATCACCTTATTGGCGACGCTTCCCAGAAGCCAGGCCACTTCCCCGGACCCGTGGGTGGCCATGGCGATCAGGTCCACCTGGCGTTCATTGGCGCAGCGCAGAATCTCCCGGACCGGGTTGCCGGTCACGCAGACCACCTTAACTTTCAGGCCCTGTTGCCGCAACTCTTTGCCCAACAGGCTGAGATAGGCGGCACAGGTATTGAGATCATCGTTAGAGGCGGCCTTGGCCCCTTCCCGGTCTTCCTCCGGGCTGACGTGGACAAGGATGAGCTCAGCCTGAAATTTCCCGGCCAGTTCGGCCACCTGGGGGAGAATGCTGGCCGCTAATTCGGAGCCATCCAGAGGAACCAGGATTTTTTTGAACATGGAAAATCTCTCAGAAAAAGGTGTCTTGTCACCATCACCCGGCAAAGCAACCGCTAATTATTATAGCAGGATATGGAAGGAATTTTCCAGATATATCGACTTGAGGCCTGAGGTGGAAGCCTGCTATTTGACGACCTCCATGTGGTGCTTCGGGGGCGACATGCCGAGAGGCATCTCCAGCTTGACGTTCCCTACGTTCAAGGGGAATTTCCCTGGGATTTTGATGATGAGGGGGCTGCCGTCTTTCACCAGGATGGGCGGCGAAGCCAGACCCCGCTGCAGGGCAATAAAATATTCACCCGGCGGCAGGTTGCCCAGATTCACCTGAAATCCCCCCGTACTCCGGAGGGAAACCTGGGGGAGGTTCGAGACAATGGCCGCCAGACCCTCTTTGTTGGTGCTGCTCTTCAATTGTTCCTCTTTTTTTACCAACTGAAAAAAGGCCTTGTCCGATATCCTCTCCTTTACCTGGTACCAGTTGGAGATCACGCCGGTGACCATTCCTCCCCCGGCTGCGGCGAGGTTTTGGCTCGCCAGGGACACCAGGGCCACCCCGAGGGCCATGAGCACCCATTTCCTCAAAACTCTGTCCTCCTCCTAAATACTTTACCCATAAGCCCTGTTTCCCTGAGAATCAATGAAAGGACGCCAGGGCGGGCCTGCCCGGAAAGTGCCCCTTGGTTTGCCTCCCAAGCTTCATGCTCTCCAGGTGAGATTCAGGCAGAAAACGGGATCATCCTCTTCCTCCTCATCATCCCCTTCGAGATCCCCGCCCAGGGGAAAAGGGCGGCTTTTCAGAGGCTGAAGAATGCCTGGTGAGATGGTTTCCACCATCGTCCCCAAGCTGATCTCCTGTATGCCCAGGCTTTGCTTGGCCTGGTCTAATTCACCGGCTGAGGCCGGCATCGAACCCGCCGCCGCGCCGATGAGCCCCAGGCCCAGAAAAAGCCATAACCAGCGGTTAGGCCCCCTCTCCTTCTGGCCACGATTCAGTCTTTCAGAATCCATGATCACCCTCCTCCCAAGGAGTCACCTGGTTATGTGCTTCTGGTGATTTTAGCGGCTTTTTTTCCATTCTTTGAGAGACATGACGGGCTGAGGCTCAAGCCCCTGGCTTTGGCGCTCCTGGTTGGCTTTTTCCATGTTGGTCACGTATTCCTGGTAGGATTTCTGGGTCCGATGCCGGCTGACGCCATACGCGGTGGCGGCTGCCAGGCACCCCGAAAAACATAAGCACAAGCTTAGGACCGCCATGCCTCTCAGAAGTTTTTCCTTCACAGGATTTTCCCCCTTCCTGCCACGATAGTTTAGCCCGAGTGCTGCCAAAGCCCGATCCGGGCCCCCCGGCGGTCGCCCAACCGGAACACTCGGGCTTTTTGCCGAACTTGCCCCTCCCTCATGCTGGTGTATCTTTATCGGTCTTTTCTAAAATTTCATTATACCTTGAGCAGCCCGCAAATTTCATGCAAAGGCTTACAAGTTCCTTACCTCCAGGAAGCCCGTAACTGCATCTGTTGTCTTTGGCAAAATGCTCCTTTCGTGCCGTCAATCCCTGTGCTTCGCCGATTTTCGGTACTCCCAGGGCGGCACGGCCTGGGGCTCGGCCCACAACCCGAGGCCGGCGTCTTTGGCCTCCGTCTCCAATCTTTCCAAGGTGCATTCATAGGGGGCATATTTCCGAAACCACCAGGCAAACCCGTCCCGCACCATCTCTTCGTTGAGGTTCCGGCCATCCGGCAGCACAATGACGGCCACGGTCCGCCCGTAACGGTCCTGGTCCCGCACCAGGACCCTGACTGTCTTGCCAAAGGCCAGGGCCGACAGGTGCTTTTTGGCGGCATTGCTGAAGGGCTGCCGCCTTTCCGGGGCATCGATGCCCCAGAGTCTGATGCGTAAAGACTCGCCGCCGTCCTCCCGAACGGTGAGGGTGTCTCCATCCTGAACACCCACCACCTGGCCGCAAAATTCCTCTGCCCGGGCGGCGGTGGCGGCAAACAAAACCAGGGCCAGGGTCATGATAAAGACAAGACCTAACTGCCAGAAGACGGGCGCCCCGCCTTTGTTTGGCGTTATTCTCAAAGCGACCCCATATGATTAATGCCTGGACTCCGCAATTTTTTCCAGGCTTTGCAGAATTTCCCCGGGCTCAAGCTTACTCTCAGTCTGTTACACTTAATCAAATGAAAAACTAACCTGTTCATAACAACAGGACCCGAAAGGGCCTGTTACAGTTATACTGGAATTATAATGCTTGAAAAGGGGTAATCATGAGGCGAGACTGCCCTGTGGCGTTTTTCATTCTCCTGGTCCTGGTGGCAGGACTTTTGTGGGGGTGTGCTCCTCCTCCCCCCACCCCCGGCGGGCCGCAAACCGGGAACCGGCCCGTTAAAAACCTCATCGTTCTCATTGCGGATGGCTGCGCGGCCGAACAATACACCCTGGCCCGCTGGTTTAAGGGCGCTCCCCTGGCCCTGGATCAGATATGCGTGGGCGCAGTGAAAACCCACATTGCCGATTCGGTGGTGGCGGATTCCGCCCCGGCGTCCACGGCTTTTGCCACCGGCTGCCGGACCAGCGACAAATTTATCGGCGTGGGGCCCAAAAACCCCACCCTCACGGGGACCCCGGCCCCCGACCCCAACCTGTCCTACAAGCCCGTGGCCACCGTTCTGGAAGGGGCCAGGCTCATGGGGAAAGCCACCGGCATTGTGGTCACCTGCCGGGTCACCCACGCCACCCCGGCGGCGTACTATGCCCACGTGCCCTCCCGCACCCTGGATAACGACATCATGGAGCAGGGGGTTTACCAGAACCTGGACGTGGTCCTGGGGGGCGGCAAGAGGCATCTTCTACCCCCGGAAAAAGGCGGCAAACGGACCGATGGCGAAAACCTGATGGATGTCATCCAGGAAAGGGGGTATGCCTTTGCGGCCAATGCCCCGCAGCTTGACCAGGTGAAGGCCGGCAAGGTTTACGGCATCTTTGCCTACAACCATCCGGAGCCCGAGATCGACCGGCCGGAATATGCGCCGGAGCAGCCCACCCTGGAACAGATGACCAGAAAAGCCCTGGAGCTTTTGTCCCAGGACCCGGACGGTTTTTTCCTCGTGGTGGAAGGAAGCCAGGTGGATTGGGCCTGCCACGCCAATGACCCGGCTCATATGCTCAGCGACCTGTTGATGTTTGACCGGGCGGTGCAGGCTGCCGTGGACTTTGCCCAAAAGGACGGCAACACCCTGGTGTTGGCCTTTTCCGACCACAATTGCGGGGGCATGTCCATCGGCAATATGGGCACAAGCGGCACTTATTCCCAGCTGAGCCTGGAAACGCTCCTGGACCCCTTAAAAAAGATGAAGTTATCCGTCCGGGGGTTGTGCCGGGAAATGGGGTCGGAGCAGACCCCTGCCAAAGTGCAGGAGGTGGTGAAGAACTTTTGGGGCCTGGAGATTACCGACGAGGAGGCCAAACAGATTTTGGTTTTGGCCCAGAAATACGGCGACAATCCCCAGGACGCCTTTGGCGAAGTCCTTTGCCCCAAATATACGGCCATCGGCTGGACCACCCACGGGCACTGCGGCGGCGATGTGCCCCTGTTTGCCTTCGGACCCCGGCGCCCCATCGGTCTTCTGGATGGGCCGGATATCGGCCAAACCTGCGCCCAGGCCCTGGGGTTGAACCTGGAGAGGCTGAATGCCCGCTTGTTTCAGGAGGCGGCCCCCGCCCTGGCGGGGGGCCAGGTTGACATTGACAAAAGCGACCCGGAAAATCCCGTGGTGAAGATTGCCTTTCAGGGGAAACAGGCGGAGCTGCCGGTGAATAAAAACCTACTCAAGCTTGACGGCAAGACTGTCAATCTCGAGGGGGTGGTGGTCTATGCCCCTGACACCGGCAAGGCCTATATCCCCCAGGAGGCGGTCAATCTCATCAAGGGATCGGCATCTGCCCTGCCTGCCGTTACCGGGGACTAACCTGGTGACGAGGTGAGGGTTTTGGGACTGATAGGCCCTTGGCGAGAGGGCATGGCGAGCCATGTCCCTATGTAATCCCCTTGGCCGGTAGCACGGGCATTCCTGTCCGTGCCCTGGACGGGCTGGAAGCCCGCCCTACCAGGCCTTGCCGGCAGAACCGGCATCCTGCCTGTTCCTGCGCAGACTGGCAGCCTGCGCTCCCGAGGTATTACCGACACCACGGGCGTCCTCCCCGTGCCGGACCCTTCTCTCCCCAAGGCTATTGCATCATGCCTAATGTAAGGTTAGCTTATAAAAATTAAGCTCTTTTTATCGGCAAATTTCTTTCATTCCTGGTCTACATCACCAAAAAGGAGGTTTTGCTCATGGACAGATTGGTTCTGGTCATCGTGACAATTTTTCTGGCGGCCCTGGTCCTGGGCTGCGGCAAAAAAGAGGAACCCCCCGCGGTTAAAAAACCGGTGACGCCCCAAGAAGTGAAACAGGAAGCCAAGGAAGCGCTCGATACCCTCAAGGCTTACGGCGAACAACAAAAGGAAGAGTACCAGAAAAAGGTTGATGGGCATGTGGCCGACATGCAAAAAAAGATGGATGACTTGAAGGGTCAAATCGACAAGGCGGCCCCGGAATTGAAGGCCAAGCTCGAAAAGGAAATGGAGGCGGCCAAGGGACAGGCCGAAGCTCTCAAGCAAAATTTAGAGGATATGAAAGCCGCTACCGGCAAGACCTGGGAAGACCTGAAAGGCGGCGTCAACCAGGCCCTGCAGGACTGGAAAAAATCCCAGGATAAATAATCAGATCGAATCGCCATCTAAATAGATGGCATCTTCAAACCCTGCGAAAATTATGAAGAACCGGCGCTCTCAGCGTGTTCCCAGCGAGGGCGCCTGTTCATTTCCCCCTTGGACTTGCGGTATCCCGCCTAAAGAAAAAATTTGCCCCTTGGGTAATTTTTTTCGCCGAATTCTACACTTTATTTTGTTTATACAATTAATTATTGGGAAAAAGCACAAAGGGCTCTCCTGTGCGCCTGTGAAATTTATGAGCTATTCATGGGACATGCACAGAGGAGCCATACTGCCCATCCCTTTGTTGCCTTGACCTCAGGCCTATTTGGCAAAAAACGGCCGTTTTCCTTGACGAGGGGCAGCCTGGTTCCTAACTTATTAAACATATTGCCACATTGCCAGCCAGGTTGTCTTATTCTTACGCTGATTCTACAGGGGAATAGACATTGACGGGAAAAACACCACCCCCCTTGATTAAGTCCAGCCGGTTCACCCTCGCCTTTCTGCTCTGGAGCTTGCTTTTTCTGAGCCTTAGTGTTCCCCTCGCCGCCCAGGTGCAGACCGGCTTGCCCCAGGACCTCAAGTCCCTCATCGCCGAGGCCTTGCAGGCCAACCCCGCCATCAAGGAAAGAGGCCAGATCAAGACGGCTTCCAAAGAAGCCATCCGCCCGGCCGGGGCTCTGGAAAACCCCGAGGTCGCGCTGGGCATCATGAATCTGCCGGTGAACACCTGGAGCTTCAGCCAGGAGGACATGACCCAGGCGGAAATTGGCATCAACCAAAAAATTCCTTTTCCCGGCAAAAGGCGCCTGCGTTCCGAGGTGGCCGAAGAGCAGAACAAGGCCGACGGTTTTACTCTCCAGGACAAAATCAATGAAATCCGCTCCCAGGTGATTCAAGGATACTGGAATCTCTCCCTGGCTCAGGCCGGCTACGATATCACCCAGAAAAACAAGAACTTGTGGGAGCAGGTGGTGCAGGTGGCCGAGACCCGCTATGCCGTGGGCCAGGGGCTTCAGGCTGACGTCCTCCAGGCCCAGGTGGAGTTGGGCAATTACCTGGACCGCCTTTATCAGTGGCAGCAGCGCCAGGAATCCCTGCGGGCCGAATTGAACGCCCTGCGCTCCAAGCCCCCCGGAACGGCCATCTCCCGGCCGCAACCCCTGAAGCCCAGGTCCCTGACTTTGAAGTTGGAGAATTTGTTGGCCCTGGCGGCCGACCAGCCCCAGATCCAGGCCTTGCAGTCCCAGATAGCCAAGCAGGAGAAGGCGGTGGAACTGGCCCGCAAGGATTTTTATCCGGACTTTGGGGTGGGCGTGGCCTACGGGTTTCGGGAAAACAGCGCCACCGTGGCTCGCCCCGACAATTTCACCGCCAGCGTCAGCATGTCCATCCCGTTGTGGCGGAACGCCAAAAATAAGCCCCGGCTGCGGGAGCAGGAGGCTCTGAAGAATGCGGCCCAGGACGCCCGCCAGTCCGCCTGGGACAAGGCCGCCGCGGCCATCAAGGACCGTTTTGTCACCCTGGAGCGCCTCTCCCAGCAGATCCACCTCTACGGCAAGGGTATTGTGCCCCAGGCTCACCAGGCGGCGGAGGCCTCCCTGGCGGCCTACCGCTCCGGGACCCTGGACTTCACCGGGCTTACCCAGAATTTCATCGCCCTTTACGGCGCCGAGTTGAAGTGGCAGGAATATCTCAAGGATTTTGAAAGCGCCTGGGCCGAACTGGAATGGCTGGTGGGGCAGGAACTCCCCCGGGCTGGAGCCAAGCCATGAGGTCTGAGTCAATTCACTCCATCTTATGGGGACTGGCTATCGGCATATTGCTTTCGCTCCTGGTTTTTTCCGCCCTGTATTGGTCGGGGTTCAGGCTTAGTCGCCACGACACCGGCGCCCCGGCCACAGCCGAACGCAAACCTCTGTGCTATGTCTCCCCCAGCGATCCCGGGTTTATCCGTTTTGCTCCAGGGAAGGACGAAAAGGGGCAGGAGTTGGCGCCGGTTTATCCCCTGAAACCCGGGGCCGCGGCCACCGGCCAGACCGTCAAGTTTTGGATGTCCCCCACCGACGCCACCTTCATCCAGGACAAACCGGGCAAGGACCCCAAGGGGCAGGAACTGGTGCCCTTCTTTGGAGAGCTGGGCTCGCCGACCGCGCCCGCGGGCGGGCCCGCCGCCAAGGAGCGCAAGATTAAATACTGGGTCTCCCCCATGGACCCGGGCTACGTGCGGGACCAGCCCGGCAAGGCCCCCTGCGGCATGGATCTGGTGCCGGTTTATGCAGACGAACCCGGGGCCTCCCAGGAAGGCACCATCGCGGTGGACCCCCGCACCCTCCAGTCCATGGGGGTGCGCACCGCCAAAGCCGAGGTCAAACCCATTTCCCGGGATATCCGGGCTGTGGGCCGGGTCACTTTTGACGAACGCCGCCTCACCGTGGTGACCACCAAGCTCACCGGCTGGGTGGAGCGCCTGTTTGTCAGGGCCACCGGCGACCCCATCCGCCAGGGGCAAAACCTCCTGAGCCTGTACAGCCCTGAATTAGTGACCACCCAGGAGGAGTACCTCATCGCCCTGAGAAATCTGAAAAGCATGGAAAAGAGCGGCATTCCGGAAATGGCGGAGAGCGCCCGGCGGCTCCTGAAGGCCTCCCGCCAGCGCCTGAAATACTGGGATATTTCCGAGTCCCAGATCGTCGCCCTGGAGCAAACCGGGGAAGTGCAGCGCACCCTGATCCTGGCCTCCCCGGCCAACGGCATTGTCATCAAGCGCCTGGTGACGGAAGGCCAGATGGCCCAGGCGGGCATGCCCCTCATGGAATTGGCGGATTTGTCCAACGTGTGGGTGGAAGCGGACATTTATGAGTACGAGATGCCCTGGGTCAGGGTAGGACAGCACGCCGCCATGACCCTGAGCTACCTGCCCGGCAAGACCTTTCACGGCCAGGTGCAATTCATCTATCCCTTCCTGAAGGAGGCCACCCGGACTGCCCGGGTGCGCCTGGCCTTCGCCAATCCGGGTTACCAGCTCAAACCCGACATGTTTGCCGAGGTGAATATCGCCTCCCCGGTGAGAGAAGCCGCGGTGGTTATACCCGCGGAGGCGGTCATGGATACGGGCGAAAAGCAGCACGTTTTCCTGGCCCTGGGAGGGGGACGCTTCGAGCCCCGGCAGATCAAGGTGGGGGTGCGCGGGGGCGACGGTCTGGTCCAGATTACCTCCGGCCTCAAGGGGGGCGAGGAGGTGGTGACTTCGGCCCAGTTCCTCCTTGACTCCGAGTCCCGCTTCCGGGAGGCCATTGCCCAGATGCTCAAGGGCGGACAAACCCAGGAACCTCAAAAAGGGGCGGCTCCCGCTCCCGAACACCCTATGGGCCACAAGCACTAGCCAGGCGGCTTCCCTATGATCGCCCGACTCATCGAACTCTGCGTTAAAAACCGCCAACTTGTCCTGGCCATCTGGCTGTTAATCACCGCCTGGGGCATCTACTGCACCATCAACCTGCCGGTGGACGCCATTCCGGACCTCTCCGACGTCCAGGTCATCGTCCGCACCGAGTTTGCCGAGCAAGCCCCCCTGGTAGTGGAAGAGCAGGTCACCTACCCCCTGACCACCGCCATGCTGGCCGTGCCCAAGGCCAAGGTGGTGCGGGGCTTTTCTTCCTTCGGCCTGTCCCTGGTTTACATCATTTTCGAGGACGGCACCGATATCTACTGGGCCCGTTCCCGGGTTCTGGAGTATCTGAATTTCGTCCGGGGGAGGCTCCCGGCCGGGGTCAACCCCCAGTTGGGCCCGGACGCCACCGGCGTAGGCTGGGTCTTCCAGTATGTTCTCGAAGACCCCACCGGCAAACACGACCTGGCGCAACTCCGGAGCATCCAGGACTGGTACCTGCGTTATCAATTGCAGACCGTGCCCGGGGTGGCGGAAGTGGCCTCCGTGGGGGGCTTTGTCAAGCAATACCAGGTGGTGGTGGACCCCAACCGGCTGGCGGCCTATAACATTCCCCTGACCAAGGTGAAGCAGGCCATCCAGATGTCCAACCAGGACACCGGCGGCCGCGTCCTGGAAATGGCCGAAACCGAATACATGGTGCGGGGTCTGGGGTACATCAAGTCCATTGCCGACCTGGAAACCATCCCTTTGGGCACCGACGGCAAGGGCACCCCCATCCTGGTGAAGGACGTGGCCCTGGTGCGCCTGGGTCCGGAATTGCGCCGGGGCTTGGCCGAGGGTGACGGCGAGGGCGAGGTGGTGGGGGGCATCGTCATTATGCGCCACGGGGAGAACGCCCGGACGGTTATCCAGGAAGTCAAACAGAAACTGGAGGACCTCAAGGCCGGCCTGCCCCCCGGGGTGAAGGTCGTTCCCGTCTACGACCGCTCCGGCCTCATTCAACGGGCCATTGACACCCTGAAAAAGGCCATCTTCGAGGAAGTCGCCATTGTGGCCCTCATCACCGTGGTCTTCCTCCTGCACCTGCGCAGCGCCTTTGTGGCCATCGTCTCCCTGCCTTTAGGGGTGCTGGTTTCCTTTATCGTCCAGTATTACTTCAACATCACCGCCAACATCCTGTCCCTGGCGGGCATCGCCATTGCCATCGGCGACATGGTGGACGCCTCCGTGGTCATGGTGGAGGATGCCCACAAAAAACTGGAGATCGCCCCTCCCGGCGCCGACCGCATCCCCATTATCCTGGACGCGGCCAAGGAGGTGGGCCCCTCCCTCTTTTTCTCCCTGCTGGTGCTGACGGTCTCCTTTCTGCCCATTTTCGCGCTGGAGGGGGAAAGCGGCCGCCTGTTCAAACCCCTGGCCTACACCAAGTCCTTTGCCATGGCGGGGGCCTCCATCCTGGCGGTGACCCTCATCCCCATCCTGATGATTTACTTCATCCGGGGGAGGATCCCCAAAGAGGAGCGCAACCCCATCGCCCGGGCCGCCATGGCCCTTTACCGGCCCTTTCTCAATCTTAGCCTGCGCTTTCCCAAGACTGCGATTTTCATAGCCCTGGTCATCCTGGCCGTCAGTATTTATCCCTTGATGCGCCTCGGTTCCGAATTCATGCCGCCCCTCGATGAAGGGGATTTGCTCTATATGCCCACCACCATGCCGGGGCTGTCCATCACCAAGGCCAAGGAAATCCTCCAGCAGACCGACCGCATTATCAAGACCTTTCCTGAAGTGGACAAGGTTTTCGGCAAGGTAGGCCGGGCTGAAACCGCCACGGACCCGGCGCCCTTGAGCATGATCGAGACCACCATCAAGCTCAAGCCCCGGGACCAGTGGCGTCCGGGCTATGACACCGAGCGCCTCATCAAGGAACTGGATCAGGCGGTGAAGTTCCCCGGTCTGGCCAACTCCTGGGGCTACCCCATCAAGATCAGGATCGACATGCTGAGCACGGGCATGAAAACGCCTGTGGGCATCAAGTTCCTGGGCCCGGACCTGCACGTGCTCACCAGACTGGCCGTGGAGGCCGAAGCCATCCTGCGCGAGGTCCCCGGCACTGCCAGCGCCTTTGCCGAGCGCCCCATCGCCGGGTATTACCTGGATTTTGAGATTAACCGCAAGGAGGCGGCGCGCTATGGCCTCTCCGTGGGGGATATTCAGGAAGTCATCACCACGGCGCTGGGGGGCGCCCAGATAACCCAGACGGTGGAGGGCCTGGAGCGCTACCCTGTCAACCTGCGCTACTTCCAGGACTACCGGGGGAACCTGCCGGCCCTGAAGCGCATCCTCATCCCCACCCCCACCGGGGCCCAGGTGCCCATGGAGCAGGTGGCGGACATTAAGGTGCGCCGGGGCCCGGACATGATCAAAAGCGAGGACTCAAGGCCCACGGCCTGGGTCTTTGTGGACATTCGGGACGTGGATCTGGGCACCTATGTTAAGAGGGCCAAGGAAGCCATTGCCGCCAAACTGCAAATCCCGGCGGGCTACAGCCTGGTGTGGAGCGGCCAGTTCGAGTACCTGGAGCGGGCCCGGGAGCGGCTGCAGATCATCATCCCCATCACCATCGGGTTGATTATCATCCTCATGATGTTGGCCACCGGCTCCCTCACCAAGGTCATCATTATCATCCTTTCCCTGCCCTTTTCCATTGTGGGGGGCATCTGGCTCATTTATTTCCTGGGCTATAATCTCAGCCTGGGGGTGCTGGTGGGCATTATCGCCATGCTGGGCCTGGACGCGGAAACCGGCGTCATCATGCTCCTCTACCAGGACATTGTCTATAACCAGCGCCGCCAGGAAGGCCGCCTGCAAAGCCGCCGGGATTTGGTGCAGGCGGTGCACGACGGCGCGCTCCTGCGCCTGCGGCCCAAGCTCATGACGGTTCTGGCCAATATCTTTGGACTGTTGCCCGTCATGTGGGCCACCGGCACCGGCGCCGAGGTGGCCAAAAGGATCGCCGCGCCCATGGTGGGCGGGGTGGTTTCCTCATTTATGTTGGAACTGTTGGTTTATCCGGCGATTTATCTTCTGTGGAAGTGGCACAGTGAGATCAAGAAGCTTTCCGGGCCAGAGGCGCCATGAGCCAGAGGGGCGCAGGACTGTAGGGGTTTGATTTATCAAACCCTCGGGGCGCAATAAAATGCGCCCCTTCAGAGGTGGGAGAGTCGTAGGGCGGGAAAGCAAAGCGCATCCCGCCAGTGGCAATTGCTCTGCTGGTTCCATTCTCGTTCCCAATCTCCTGCTTGGGAACGCCATTGGAGCCCAAGCTTAGTTTGGGCCATCCACCGCGATAATGGTGAAATTTACTTCATATTCGGGTTTGCAAAGCAGAGCTTTGCGTCCAAGCGGGTTCCCAAGCGGGAGCTTGGGAACCAGAAGGAAAAAGGAGATGTGCAGAAATATGAAAAAGATCGGCTTTCTGTTGGCAATCCTGGCTTTGACCCTGGCCATGGCCGGAGCGGTCCTGGCCCAGGGAAAAGCTCAAACCACCTGCCCGGTTATGGGCGGCAACATTGATAAGAATCTGTACGCCGACTACAAGGGCCAGCGGGTGTATTTCTGCTGCACGGGGTGCGATGCAGAATTCAAAAAGGACCCGGAAAAATACCTGGAAAAGCTGAAGTCCCAGGGCGTCACCCCGGAAAAAACCCCGGCCGGGGCCGGCAAAAAGGCGAAATAATTTCACAGTCCAACGACCATAAACTACTGGGAAAATCTTTAAAACTGTCCCTCTGAGGGAGCGCCGCGACTGAAAAATCTCATACCTATATGAACATACGAGAGCCGGCGCGGCGCTCAGGATGAAAAGAATACGTTTCAGGAAGCACGGTTTACCGTTCACCTGGTGAACTGGCCCCGGAAGTTATGCTTTCAGCCGGTTCACCCACACCCAAGCCTGTCTGAAGGACCATTTCTCCCTGCATTTGGACAACTCTCATTGTTTTTCCCAGCCGTTCCCGGTATGATTTTCCTGAAGT
>JBAQHL010000198.1:0-1981 GCA_049288295.1 Desulfobaccales bacterium | reverse complement strand
CCCCCAACCCCCCCCAATCCCTTTGTTTTGCTGATGAACCGGGAAAGTTGGGACCAGAGGTCCCGTCTTTCCCGGACCCTCTGCGGGTTGGGAGGGGGGCTTGGGGGGAGGGCAGGGATCTCAGGTCCCTGGCCCTCCCCCCGAAATTCTAACCACTTTGACCCATAGACCCTATCTCAGCCGCGTGCAGCGGCCCAGCCGTTATGTGGGCCGGGAAATCAACGCCGTGTTCAAGGACCCCCGGGCCGTTGCTCTCCGGGTCGTCCTGGCTTTTCCCGATCTTTATGAGGTGGGCATGTCCCATCTCGGCTTGGGCCTGCTTTACGACATCTTGAACCGGCAAGACGACATCTGGGCCGAGCGGGCCTATGCCCCGGCCCCGGATCTGGAGGCGGAATTGCGCAGTTCCGGGGCGCCCCTGGCCAGCCTGGAAACGGGCACCCCTCTCAGGGATTTTCACCTGTTGGGCGTGAGCCTGCAATACGAGCTCAGCTACACCAATATCCTCAACATCCTGGAGTTGGGGGGCATCCCCCTCCTGGCCGAAGAGCGCGGCCCCTTGGACCCCGTGGTGGTGGGGGGCGGCCCCGCGGCCATGAACCCCGAACCGGTGGCGCCCTTTTTTGACGCCTTTGTCCTTGGGGATGGGGAAGAGGCGGTTCTGGAGGTGGCGGCCCTTATCCGGGACTGGAGAGCCGCCCGGGGCACCCGGCGGGAATTGTGGCAGGCCCTGGAAGAGGTGGCAGGGGTTTACGTTCCCGGCCTCTTTACCATGAATTATAATTCTGAGGGCCGCCTGGTGGAGGTAATTCCCCGGGGCCGCCGGCAGCAGGTGAGCCGGCGGGTCCTGGCCGATTTGGACAGTGTGCCTTTGTCCCCCCAGCCCCTGGTGCCTTTTTGTCAAATCATCCATGACCGCCTCAATGTGGAAATCTCCCGGGGCTGCACCCGGGGGTGCCGCTACTGTCAGGCCGGCATCCTTTACCGGCCGGTGCGGGAGCGGCGGCCCCAGGCCATCCTCGACTGGGTGGACAAGGCCCTGGGCGCCACGGGCTTTGAAGAAGTTTCCCTTCTCACCCTGAGCGCCGGGGATTACCGGGCCCTGCCCTGGCTTCTTAAACACCTCATGGACCGCCTGGAGCCGCAGCGGGTGGCCGTATCCTTGCCTTCCCTGCGGGCCGACACATTGACTCCGGAGGTGGTGGACCAGATCAAGCGGGTGCGGCGCACCGGCCTCACCATTGCGCCGGAGGCCGGCAGTGAGCGCCTGCGGGCCGTGATCAACAAAAATCTGCCGGAGGACGTCATCATTTCCTCCGCCCGGGAGGCCTTCCGGGGGGGCTGGCGTCTGATCAAGCTCTATTTCATGATCGGCCTCCCCACCGAAACCCCGGAGGACCTGGCGGCCATCGCCGCACTGGCCCGGCAAATCCTCCAGACCGGCCCGCCAGGGTTGCGCCCCCGGCTGAACATCAGTCTATCCACCTTCATCCCCAAGGTCCACACCCCCTTCCAGTGGGAAGGCCAGGCTGACCTGGCGGAGAGCCAGGCGAGGTTGCACGAAGTGAAAAACCTTTTAAAGCAGCCGCATGTCCAGCTCAAGTGGAACTCCGGGGCCCAAAGCTGGCTGGAGGGCATTTTCGCCCGGGGAGACCGGCGGCTGGCCCCGGTTTTGTTGGCCGCTCACCGCCAAGGCTGCCGCCTGGACGCCTGGAGCGAACATCTGCGCCTGGAGCCCTGGCGCCAGGCCTTTCGGGATGCCGGCGTGGACCCGGAATATTACCGCCGCGCCCGGGACCCGGCAGAGCTGTTGCCCTGGGATCACCTGGACGCCGGGGTGACCCGGGATTTCCTGCAGGTGGAGCGGGACCGGGCCTACCGGGTCCTGCAGACCCCGGACTGCCGCCAGGAAGGCTGTCAGGATTGCGGTCAGTGCGACGATGAGCACATCACCCTGCGCCTGGCCGAGACTCCCCATGAA
>JBAQHL010000197.1:0-1992 GCA_049288295.1 Desulfobaccales bacterium | reverse complement strand
CCCCCAACCCCCTCCCACCTTGGGGAGGGGGCTTAAAAATTTTGGCAAAGGCTATATCTCTCAAAAAGCTAAGGTGGGGCGGGCCTCCGTGCCCGCCGCTCAAGGCGGCCAGGGACGGCCGCCCTACCAGAATCTGCTTGTTTTTTCCCTGGATGAAGACGGCGCCAATTTTTTATACCGGTTTGCAGTCAAACGGTGGCACAGGTGTCCTCACCTGTGCAGACGCGAGGCTTAGCCTCACGGCTACAATATATTGTCTAAAGAATGCAACTCGGTATAAAGGTATTTTTGGAACGCGCTGCCCCCCCTCAACCTCCATAAGTTCGGAAAACCAAATTTAGCAACTCACTGAAATTATTGTCATCATCATCAGGGAATTCTTTACATAATTGGGATTTCCTGCTATCGTTGCTACCGAATTAAGCCTGAGCACAAAAGTTGCTTGTTCCTTGCTCTGGGCGAGGCTGCTGCAGAGTTCGGCAGTATGCCTGCCTGATTGCCGTACGTTCTTAGGGGGCAGGCTCTCCTTAAGGGAGAGCTTGCGCGGTGCAAGGCTTGTCCACCAAGCGGACCCTTTTCCGGGTCCCATCATGGCAGCAAAGAGGTCGACTATGGGCAGATCATCCCGCCACCTGGCCCTCCTTCTGGTGTTGGCCCTCGCATTTCTGTTTTCCTGGGGGCCGACCCCGGGCTATGCCGCCGTTCCTGCTGAAACTTCCTGGGACGTTTCCACCGAAAACTGGGAAGACCCCGGCAATTGGACTCTCGGTGTTCCCACCGCCAGTTTAGACGCCGTCATTGACAACGGCGGCACGGCCCAGATTTCGGACGACGCTTACGCCCAGAATCTCACCGCGGGCCGGAGCGCTTCCGAGACCGCCACCGGGAGCGGCTATGTCTCCCACCTCGACGCCATGCTCACCGTGGGTACCCTGACCCTGGGCCAGGAGGCCGTGGGAGAATCACCTGGCACCTGGCAGTATTCTTCCGGTAGATACGACATGAACAATACCGGGGGCGGCACCCCCAGTTTAACGGCCTACGACTTGATAGTCAGCGATTTGGGCCGCGGCACCTTCATCCAGGAGGGCGGCACCGTAACAGTCACCAATAACCTCATCCTGGGGAACCAGATAATGCCAGGCGCCCCGCAAGATGAGACTTACTGGACCTACCCTATTTCCGGCCAATATTCCCTGTGGCCGGGCGCTACCGCCCCCACCCTTGAGGTTCAGAACCAACTCATCATCGGCAATTTTGGTCATGGCGGCTTTGAGCAATACAGCGGCTCGGTGAATGTATATGGGACTGATGCAGAGCCTGGTGTTGGCGTTCTCGTCATCGGCAAAGAGGCCGGCTCCTATGGCTACTACTGGCTTGACATAGGCTTTTTGACCGTGGGCCAGGAGGGTTCCCCCCCCGTCACCATGTATGTGGGCCAGGGGGGCCGGGGGTATTTCTCCCTGGATTATTACAACGATCCGGAGGTCGAGCCCTCCCTCCAGGTATACGGCAACCTGGTGGTGGGGGACCAGGCCGGCAGTTGGGGGAAGGTGGAACAAATGGGCGGCACGGCCATGGTCGCCGGCTCACTTATCCTGGGGAACCTGCCAGGCTCCTCTGGTGAATATCACCACTATAACGGTTTTTTGAACGTGGTATCAGTGGACGCTACCCCCTCCACCATGTATGTGGGCAAGGGCGGCCAGGGTTATTTCTACCAGTACAGCGCCTTATTTGTAGATGGTAATATGGTGGTGGGGGACGACGGTCATGGTGAAGTATTTTCATATTACTACAGCTATACCACGGTGACCGGCGACCTCATCCTGGGGAATCAGGCGGGGACCGGCTCATATGCCCTTTTATCCTTAGCAGACCAGTTACAACCTAACTTCCTGGAAGTGTGGGGCAGCCTGGTTGTGGGCAGGGCCGGGACCGGGGAATTCTCTCAGGACGGCGGCGAGGTGTCAGTGGGCGGCTCCCTCATCC
>JBAQHL010000196.1:0-3032 GCA_049288295.1 Desulfobaccales bacterium | reverse complement strand
ATATATATCGAAAATTATCATAAACGGGAACCCAGTCATCCAGCCCTGGTGCACAGGCTGGAAGCCTGCGGTTCCAATTTTTCCTCCCCTGCCGGGCTCCAGAAAAATTTCGTCTGGACCAGGGGACTCAGGGGCAGGCAATCCAGGGCAATGAGATTTAACCAAATTTTAATAAATCCAACATGAACTTATAACGTGCAGGATTGATCATAACATTCAACAAAATTTGTCAGAGGAGACAAGAACAGCCCATGAATATCATTTCTTCTTATGTTCATGCGTTAGAGGGGAGATTGCGTATCAAAGTGCCTGAAGTAAAGGGCACGCCGCTCAAAGCCCGGGAGATCGAGCGTCATCTGAATCAGTGCCCAGGGGTGGAAGAGGTTGCCGCCAACCCCATAACCAGCAGTGTTTTGATTCTGTATAATCCCCGCCTCATCGGTCAAGATGAACTTATCTTCGCTTTACAAGAACTGGGTTACCTGGAGGAAGGCCAGCCGAAGGCCCGCGGCGGCGCCGGCGGAGCTGCCGGTCATGAGGGCGCCATTGCCCGGGTGACCACTGCAGTGGCTTCCACCCTCATGGAAGTGGCCCTGTCCCGCCTGGTGGCGGCCATTATCTAAACATAGTGTGAGCTATGGGCTGGTTTGCCGATTCCTCCATCTTGTATGTCATTCCTGGAGAGAAACAATCCCCCCCAGGGGAAAGTGATGAAAATTCCCAACCCTTTACTCAATCCGGATATGGCGGCAGCTTATGCCGTTTTTTTAGTGGAAGCCAGGCAGGGCTTATGCTGGGCGACCACGCCCGGGGAATTTATCGCAGTTCCCTGAAGAGAAACTGCTGACCCTTCACCACATCCCTCCTGCGCCCTCCTGTTCTTAACAGGACCCTTCCCTCACCCTGGCGGTGATTTTTTTTTGCTGGAACAGCCCTCCCCTGACCTGCCCTTTCCCTTTTACTCCTGAGGTTTATCAAAGGTTCCCCGGTTCAACATGAAAAAGGTGCTGAACGCAAACCACAAATAATCATGCCAGGCCGGCACGGTGGCGTTCCTGTTGGAATACAGGCTCCGCACCCCCAACAATAAGAGACCCAGGGGAATGAGAAGTTTAAGGTCAAAGCCGCCGGTAAGGCGGGCCAAGTCGGTGTTGATGGCCGCGACGGATTGCGCCAGGCCGCCGGCAGGTGCAGCATTGTCGCTTGAGGCCAGGTACTTCATGAGTTCGTCGAACCCCATTTCCAGGGTCCGGGGGTCGATTTCCGGGAACAACTCGGCAAACCCGTCCATAAGGGCCAAAAGGGTCCCTGAGGCCAGGAGCGGTGCGGCATCGTACTCCAGAAGCACGCTGCCGGTAACGGGGTTGGCTTCCACCCGCGTCATTCCCGGCGCCTGGCCAAACTTGTCCACTACCTTTTGGGCAAAGGCGGGGTTGCCTTTAACCTTATCCACCTTCAGGCGAATCCGGCCGGGCATGGCATGTGCGATCTGTAGGCCCTCAATGGCCATGTGCCGCTCCTTGTCTCAGAGATGCCGGGGATTAGCCCTTGGTTTTGGCCGCCTTGTGGGCCGCGCCCATTTCGGCGGCATGCTCGGCTTTGCATTCCGCCAGAAGATCGCTGATATGTTCGCCGGCCTCAGCGGAGTATTCCTTGACCGTCTCAGCCAGGGCCAGGTAGCCCTTGATCAGGGTCTTGGCCAGGGGCCGGGACACGGAAGCCACGGCCGGCAGCACAATGGGCGCGGCCAGCGCTACTCCCAGAATTACGAGAATGCTGGGGACTGCACCTTTAAAACCATCATCGAACGTACCCATGGGCAACCCTCCTTGGGGAGATTATCACACCCATGAATATATCAGGCAACCTAATAGAATACTAACAGAATCCTTAAGTTAGCCTAATCGACATATATCATACTGCGATACATGGACATAAAGCGACTGATGATTAAATCTTTCTGGCAGGGCGTTTTGAAGTTTCTCGTCCTCCATCAGGCCGCTCAAAGTCCCGTTTATGGCGGTAAATTGAAAAAGCAATTGCAGGACTGGGGTTACGACATCAGCCCGGGCAGCCTGTATCCGTTGCTGCACTCCCTGGAGAAGTCCAGCCTTTTAACCAGCCGGGTAAAAATCTTCAAAGGCCGGGCCCGCAAATACTATGAGATCACCGGCCAGGGCCGGGCCGTGTTGGCGGAACTCCAGGAAGAGCTGACCGGCATCATGTCAAAACTGCTCTCAGGAAATCCGCGCAAGTTTGACAAATCCCAGGTCCAGGACCACCTCCAGGTCAATCCGTAAAAGGAACCTCACGGCCCTCTCCGTATTTTTCTTTCCTCAAGTTTTCCTGTTCCGGGGCCTTGACCCTGAAAATACGATAACGGCTTGACCTTCTGCATAAATTTCTTTGACACGGCTCATCATATGAGATAAGGTTTTTTTGATTGGCAGATCAGGAAAGCTGGCAAGCAAGACCGCAGACCGGTGGAAGTATTCAGCTATCTGGCGTTCTTCGGCGGTTTTTCCCTGAGATGCCCTCCCTGCTGATCTTCAGTAGGAAATAATGCAGTCATGATTTTAGGAGGTTCGGTAGGTTTAATGAAGGAAACAGGAAAGGTCAAATGGTTTAATGACGCCAAGGGCTACGGTTTCATTTCCCGGGAAAACGGTCCCGATGTCTTCGTGCATCACACTGCCATCGTGGGGGAAGGTTTTAAAACCTTGGCGGAAGACCAGGAAGTGGAGTTTGAAGTTGTCCAGGGTCAAAAAGGCCTGCAGGCTCAGAACGTCGTCAAGCTCTAAACCACCGGTTTAACTGAACTGAACTCCGGGGGCCTCACAGGCTTCCGGAGTTCAATTTTTGGGTCTTACCATGCTGGTCAACGCCCTCTTTCTCTTCTTGTTCCTGGTCATCGGCATTATCATCTACCATGGCGGTTTCTGAGACTGAATATTTCAGGCTTGGTCCAAGCCGCCCCCTTTTTGCCAGCCCCTTTATACCAAGTTGAGCCCCCTGCGAATGTCATGTAGAAC
>JBAQHL010000195.1:0-4751 GCA_049288295.1 Desulfobaccales bacterium | reverse complement strand
ATTTTTCTCTTAGACATTTCCTCCTCCGAGCCTGACCCCGGAGGTCTTTTCAATGATTTTCAAAATGACCGCCAAAACGGTGCCGATGACGGCCGGAATCACCAATGCCATGATCACATAAAGCCATTGGGCTGAGAAAGGCTGCCCCGACGGAGATGCACTCTGGGAAATTTGGGTTAGCCAGGCAAAGAAATCCATGCTGCCACCTCTGGGGGAAATCTTAATGCTATTACCTTGCCATTTGCTGGGCTGGCGAGAGGGCTTCCGACAACCCGTTAAATTTGCTCAATATCTTGAAAAAGACCGGGCTCTCCCGGCGTCAAACCACTTCTCCGGGCGTCTGCCATACTGAATCTGCTTTTTACACCTTGTAAAAAAACCTGGCAATAACCCGGCTGCAACATTTTGCCCATGCATGATTAATAACTCATTTTCTCAGCTATTCCATGCAGATATTCTCATACCATCCTCCTGCTTTTTTGGCATACAGCTTGAATACTATAATCAACAGATTTCATGAGGGCAGACCCTTGAGTCATATTCAGGGTCTATAAATGGACTTTATGGAGGTTTAACTGGTCATGGGGAAAGGACGACAACTTTTTCAGTACTTACAGATGGCGGCTGAGGCCCATGCTCGCTGGGAGATCGAGACTTCCAACGAAATTCTGCGAAATCGCAAAAAGTTGCTGATTTTGCTGGCCCTCTGCCTGCCCATCGTGGCGGTTATCGGTGTTTCCTGGGCCGCAGGGGACTTGTTGGGGGGGAAGGAAGCCTATGCCCCGGCCTTCTATTCCACCTCGATTTTTCTCATCACCATTGTTATCGGCCTGATGGCCGGCCTGATAACCGGCTGCATCGGCGCGGGCGGCGGGTTTATCATCACCCCGGCCCTCATGAGCGCCGGGGTCAAAGGCATTCTGGCCGTGGGCACCGACCTCTTTCATATCTTTGCCAAGGCCATCATGGGAACGGCAGTCCATAAAAAATTGGGCAACGTTTCCGTCAAACTGGCAATCACCTTCCTGGTGGGCTCCACAGTGGGCGTGGTCATCGGCGGCGGCATCAACCGGGCCATTTATGATTACAACCCGGTCATGAGCGATTTCTTCATCAGCATGGTGTACGTGGTGCTCTTAGGCTTCTTAGGAATTTACTCCATGACCGACTTTCTCAAGCTGCGGCGCGCCGGCAAGGAGACCAAGATTACCTCCACGTCCGCCAAAGCCGCCCCCGCTGCGGCCTCCGGCACCACCGGCTTAGCTCAAAAATTGCAATCCATCCATATTCCCCCCATGATCTCCTTTGACGAGGACCTGGTGCCCGGCGGCAACCGCATTGCCGCCATTTTCGTGGTGGCCTGCGGTTTCGTGGTGGGAACGGTGGCGGCCATCATGGGGGTGGGCGGCGGTTTTCTGGCCTTCCCCATGTTCGTGTACATGCTGGGCGTGTCCTCCTTTACCACCGTGGGCACCGACATCCTGCAAATCATCTTTACCGCCGGCTTTGCCGCCATTTCCCAATACGCCATTTACGGGTTCATTTTCTACACCCTGGCCATGGGCATGCTCCTGGGCTCCTTGTTCGGCATTCAGGTGGGGGCCCTCACCACCAAGGTGGTCAAGGGCATCTACATCCGGGGCTTCTATGCCATCACCATCCTGGCAGGTTTCATCAACCGGCTTTTTGCGCTGCCGAAAAAACTCAACGCCATGGGTTACATCAATATCCCCAAAGGGCTGGCCGATGGGATCGATTTCGCCGGACTGATCATCTTTTTCCTCATCATCGGCGCTTTCGGGGTTTGGGTGTTCTCCATGTTCTTTAAAAATATTAACGTCTTAAGGGGGAAGGCAGCCCCCATGGAAGGCGTAGGCGGGGGGGCCCATTAAGATGAATCCTAAAAAACTTCTTCTAGGTTCTTTTCTCCTGATATCGTTTGCGGTGGTTCTCTTTCTCATCTTCATGCCGATATTCGGAGGCGGTAAAAACGGGCTGGAGTTTGCCGATAATTTCTTCAATTCCCTGGCCAAAGGCTCCAGCGATTTCATGACTGACATGCGCGCCTTGTCCAAACCCCTGGCGGGCACCAATTTCAATGTCAACATCTCCATGGACAACGCCGAACAGGCTAAAAGGGTTGAAAACATCTTCAGCCAAGCCGGGGCCCAGGTGGAAGTGGCGGACGCCAAGCTGAAAATCAGCGGCGACCTGGGCAAGGTCCTCCTGAAAGCGGTGGACGACGCCGAAATCCTGTTCAATAACCAGGGAGAAAAACTCCAGGCCGCCTATAACTTTAACGGCCGGGACGTGGTGAGGACCTGGTGGACGGCCTTGAACAAGGTTGGCGCGGCCTTAACCAGCCAGAAGGCCTTCAGGGAGGCCAGGGTGATCGGCGAGGTCCAGAGGCGGGCCTTGGAGCCGGGCTATAATTTTTACGGCATCACCCCGAAAAAGGTGAGCGACTACGTGGGCATGCTCACCTTTATGTTGGTGTTTTACGTGATTTACACCCTGTGGTTCGGTTACGGCATCTTTGAGGTTTTTGAAGGCATCGGCCTTGGGATGGGCAAATCCATGACCAAAAAGGAAGTGTAACCAGGCTCTGGTGCATGACATCTGAAGTGAACCGGAGGGACCGGGGCTCCTGGGCATTATGGGTCCCTGGTCCCTCCTCTTGCTTGACTTGGTATAATTAAACAGCAAGTAGTTTCTTCATTTGAGCAGCTTCCCTTCCGAGAAGGAGATCTCTCGTGTCACTCTGGCGTCGCCTTTTCAAAAAAGACCAGGCATCCCGGACGGTGGCCAAGCCTTTAAGCCTCAAGGAACAATATCAAAGGAAGGTCCAGCTTTACCTGGAGATATTGACTGCTGCCAACGCGGCCCTGGAGATCATGGCCCAGATGCAGGTCCGCCTCCAGGATAAAGAGTACTTCAGTCCTGCTTATCTGCAGTTGAATTGCGCCATGGTCCTGGACCAGGCCCGTCGCGTCATCCAATCCCTGAAAAACTTCACGGGAAACCAGGAATTAGCCATAGCCGGGGTGTTTGAGAGGATTGCCCAGGAGATCAACGCAGAATTTACCCTTTTTTCAGAGAAGCTCGACCCCTCCACGGCCCTGCCCTTTGAGGGCCATACCCTGGCAACTCCGGAATTAGTGGGAAGCGGCGTGGCTTATCCGGCCAAAGAGGATGCCGGCGAGGCCTTGAGCATCAAAGCTGTCTGGGGCTGGTGGCCCGCGGTTCAGGAGGGCACGGTGCGCGCCAGGAGGTACCGGGTGGCCCGGGGCCTGGTTACCGAGTTCACCTCGCCGGCAACCGGTCCCCAGGAGCACTGGCTGACCTACCATCGGGACCAGGGTTTTGTCAGGGAGCCTCTGCCCCAGGATTTGCAGGAGCAACCCTGTCTCCAGGAAGGGGAAGCCCAGAAAATTGCTGAGTATTATGGGTTGCTCAAGGCTCGCTGTCCCAACCTGCAAGAATTGGAGTGGGGCCTGGGGCCCAATCGTGAGGTCGTCATCCTGCGGAGCCTCCCCCACGAACAACCGTCGTTTCAGGAAGCACCTGGCCAAACCGCTGCGGGGGAAGCGCTGTTCTCCCATGGACTGACCATCTACCCCGGTGTGGCCGCCGGGCCGGCCTGCCGCCTTGATGTCAACCAGGCGCCGGAAAGTCCGGAGGTGCCGGCCGGGGCCGTCCTGTTCGCCAATAAGCCGGCCCTGTCCCTGGCGCCGTTTCTCCCCAACCTTGCGGCCCTGGTGGCGGAAACCGGCGAGCCTCACAGCCACTTGGCCTTCCTGGCCCGGGAACACCGCCTGCCCACCATCTTTGCCCTGGGGGAGGACACCTCCCGGGTGCCTGAGGCCATGATTGTTGCTGTGGATGCCGGCACTCTGCAGATATGGGCCGGACCTCTGCCAGGCCAGCTTACGCCGGCACAGGAAGCCAGGGCGCCGGAAATCCTGGCGCACACATTGCTGGAGCGCCTCAGCCCCAGGCTTTTTTCCCTGGATCAGGCCTTACTGACCCGGCCGCCGGCGCCCGAGGCTTGCCAAAGCATCCATGACATCCTCTACTACGCCTCGGCAGTGCGCATCAAAGAAATGTTCTGCTATAGTTTGCGAGGTGAAATCGACAGGAAGTCAGCGGTCAACCTGGTAACCGGCCGCCTGGTCCCCATCGTGGTCATTGATGCCGGCGGGGGGTTGTCGGCCCAGACCCCTTCGGCAACCTTCGAGGAGGTCACCTCCATTCCCTTTCATGCCTTTCTTGAGGGCATGATGTCCATCCCCTGGCCCAAGGCGCGGCCTTTGGACGTTAAGGGCTTTATTTCAGTGATCGGCACGACCTCCGCCACCCCCGGGGCCGAAGACCAGTTGCGCAAGATCAGCTTTGCCCTCCTTGCCAGGGAGTATATGAATTTCAGTCTCTGCCTGGGATATCACGCCTCCACCATTGAGGCCTTTGTCGGCGCCAATCTTGACAACAATTACATTCGCTTTCATTATGAGGGCGGCGCGGCTTCCCTGGACCGCCGTTTGCGCCGCCTCCAACTCATCGGGGAAATTTTGGTGCAACTGGGGTTTAAAGTGACCGTGACCGGCGATCTCCTCGATGGCCTGCTGACAGGGGAACCGGGGCCGAGGCTTCTGGAAAAATTGGCCATCTTGGGACGATTAGAAGTTTTCACCAAGCAGATGGATATGGTAATGTCTGATGATGCGGCGGTTTCCGGTCACGTCACCCTCTTC
>JBAQHL010000194.1:0-2464 GCA_049288295.1 Desulfobaccales bacterium | reverse complement strand
CCTTCCATTTCGGTGAGCATCATCATGGAGGAAGGGCAAAAGGGCCTCACGGTGCAGCGCTTCAAGGGGCTCGGGGAAATGAACCCGGAGCAGCTCTGGGAGACCACCATGGACCCGGAAACCCGCACCCTGCTCAAGGTGAACATCATCGACGCTTCCCAGGCCAACTATATCTTCGATGTCCTCATGGGGGACAAGGTGGAGCCCCGGCGGGAATTTATCCAGAACAATGTCCTTGAACTTAATGAACTGGATATTTAATATGAAAAATACCGGGTCACGGCCGTGGGGTGGCTCTGATAAGCCTGTCCCGACCGGACCCGCCAAGCTAATCTACCAGGAGGTGTTGTGATGCACCGGAAAGCCACGTTCAAAGTTTTTGTGACCCGCCGCGAAATGCTGTATGTCGGCGATACCCCAGATCACTCCCTGATGCTCACCGAAATGGAAGGTGAGCCCATTGAATACACCCCCGGGGAGGCCGGCAATTTTGTCGCCCGGCGCAGTGTAGGGTACCATGACCGCACCAGGGGAGAAGGCCCCATGCAGGGCTATGCCGTGACCCATTATGAACATGGCGCGGTCTTTTCCCGCTTTGAAGGAATGCGCAAGGAAGGCGTCACCGCGGGCACCTGGAAGGTTTACAAGGCCATCGGCAAATTGCAGAATCTCCAGGGCAGCGGCACCTTTACGGTGAAGTCTTCGGGGAAGCCCAACGAATTTATCCTGGACATGCAAGGGGAATATGTCCTCTAATCCCTTAAACCGGGGCGGGGGATGCTTCCCCTGCCCCGCCGCCGCCAAACCTATCCAGAGAAATTCATCATGAGCACGGGCAAAAGCTAACAACCGTATTTTCCTGTCGTCTAATTAAAAGGATGTATCATCATGGATTGTGATCGTTGCGGCGTCAGCCTTGCGGCCGAAGAAAGCCGGGAGCATAACGGCAAGATTCTGTGTGAGGATTGTTTTCTGGATGCGGCCGCGAATCCGCCCACGGCCTGCGACCCCTGGGCCGTTCACCTGGCCAAGAGCGACAAGGGCAGAAGCGGGGTGCAGCTCACCCCCTCTCAGCAAAAGCTCTTTGACCTGGTAAGGGAACGGAGCATGATCACCATGGCGGACGCAGCTGATCTTTTAGGCGTGACCGAGGACGATGTGCGCCGGGATTTTGCCACCCTTCGCCATCTCGAACTCCTTCGAGGACAAAAACAGCGTCAGCAGGTCTATATCGCTCTGTTTTGAGCACTACGCCCACAGATATCGACTACGCTCTCATCCGCCGCCTCGCCCGGGGAGAGCAGGCCGCGTTAGAGGAACTCATCCGCCGCCACGAGCGGCGCCTGTATCTGTTGGCCTATCGTTTGCTCAAGGACCCCCTGGAGACGGAGGACGCGCTTCAGGAGGTCTTTCTCAAGGCCTATGAACATGCCGGCCGCTTTCAGCCCATCAGCACGGTGAAGGCCTGGCTGAACCGCATTACCGCCAACCATTGCCTGAACCGTCTTAGGGATCGGGTGCCCCAGGATTCCCTGGATGACGAGGACAGGGCCCCCATCCTCAAATCCCATGAGGCTACGCCCCTGGAGGCCCTGGAAGAATCGGATCTGGCCCGCCGGCTGGAAGCTCTTTTGGAGGCCCTGCCGGAAAACCAGCGCCGGGCCCTGGTCTTGAAACGCTTCGGCGATCTTTCCTACCAGGAAATCGCCGAAATCATGGAAACCACCCCCGGCGCGGTGGACGGCCTCATCAAACGGGCCCGGCAGCAGTTGCGCAAGGCCCTGTCTGATTATTTTACCTGAAGGCTGCTGCTACTTTTGCTTATTAATCAGTTCCTCTATTTCTTTTTCCCCGTGGGCCAGCTCCCCCTTTTGCTCGGGGTCCAGACGCAGGAGCAGGGCCTGAAATTCACCCACGTGGGTTTTTTCTTCTTTGGCCACGTCGAGAAGAATGGTCTTAAGCTTTTCATTCTCGGTCATGCCGGCCAGTTGCTCATAGAAGCTCACCGCGTCCAGTTCTGCAATGATGGCGGCCCGCAAAATCTGCTTGTCGATGTCTTCCTTTTTGACTTTGTCGAGCTTGACGGGAGTGGCGGCAAACTGCTTCACTCCTGGCAGCTTATCCCCTCCTTGGGGGAGGGCTGCTCCCACCTCAGCCCAAAAGAGGCTGGCAACCAGAAAAAGAAAGGAAAAAGTTATTAAACCTGGGCGTTTTTTCACGTATAGACCTCCTTTGCCTGAATTAATCATGAAACAGCTCGCTGCTCACGAGCCGGTGTCTCACATTTCCATAATTACAGGATTGGCAGGGTGAGCCTCTCTGCCCGCCTATCGGCATTTCATCAGGAATTTTGGGGAGAGAGGGGGCCAGGGGGGTTCCTCTCCCCGCAAAAGACTTTGGCAGCAGCCCCACCTTAGGGCTTGCCGATGAGCTCCTCCACTTCCTCCGCCCCTTGGGCCAACTC
>JBAQHL010000193.1:0-2538 GCA_049288295.1 Desulfobaccales bacterium | reverse complement strand
GGAAGGGACAGGAGGCCCCCGCTCCAGCTGCTCATGACCTGCAAAGACCTGGTGAAACTGGCCCGGCAAGGCGGCCCCGGCTTCCTGCAAATAGCCGTCACCAACGCCTGCAACGCTTACTGCCGTTTCTGCAGCTTCCCCCAGGTGCCTGCCGCCGATCGGCACATGGCCGACCCCGCCCGGCTAAACATAGGTTTTCAGGCCATGCAGCGGGCCGGTATCAGGTATGTCTGCCTGACCGGGGGGGAGCCGCTCCTTTATCCTGATCTGCTGGAATGCCTGGGGCAGGCTCGGGCTTTGGGATTCCAGACTCTTTTGGTGACCAATAGCCTCCTCCTCACCCCTACCCTTATCCAGGGCCTCCGGGACGCGGGCCTGCAAACCCTGATAATTTCAATGGATGCAGCATCCGCCCAGGCCCATGACTGCCACCGGGGGCTGCCCGGCCTGACCGCCCATATTAAAGAGGTTGTTCCATATGCCCACGAGGCCGGTATCCGGACCGTGGCCTCTGTGACCCTAAGCCGCCTCATCGACGATTTGGATGCCCTGATGAAGTTTCTGCGGGAACTGGGTTTTTCCCTGGTCACCTTTTCCTATCCCGTGACCCGGTTAAACTCTTCCTACCTGGGTTTTTCCGACAGCAGCCTGGTGGATTATTCTCCTAGGGAACTGGCCCGTCTTTTTGCTGAAATTTTGGAATTGAAAGAACGCTCCCCTGTAACCATCCTCAATCCCCGCCTGGGACTCAAAGAGGCTCAGCGGCAGATTCAGGGCCTTCCCAGCCGCTTTCCCTGTCTGGCGGGCTTTAAATATTTTTTTGCGGACTGGAATCTCGAGGTTTACCGCTGCCACTTCCTCGCTGAAACTCTGGGATCCCTGGAAGAAATTGACCGGTTTGCTCCAATACGGGACAGCTGCAATTCCTGCAGCATCGACTGTTACCGGGACCCCAGCGTTTTTCAATACGTGGCGGTCTCCTTGGCAGACACCCTGGCCGCCTGGAGGCAGGGAAACATCCTCCAGGGCTTCAGGTCTTTGCTTAATACCACCAATGTCCTCTCCCTGAGTGCGCTCATGGAGGGCCGCCATTGGGTGCAGTGAGGCCCCCGGCGTTAATCGGAATGGAGGGAAATCTAGTATTCAGCTATTGCAGAAGCCCAATTTTGTTAAATCGTCATGCTGTATTGGGAGAATAATTTGATTTTTTAAGGGCTTAGTCTCCTCCTCCCCATTTAACATGCAGCCAGCCCAACATCCCCGCCGGGTTTTGTTCACCGCCGATGATTTCGGTTTGTCCCCCTTTTTGAACCAGGCGGTGGCCCTGGCCCACCGGTTTGGGCTCCTGCGCAACGCCAGTATCATGGCCGGTGGGGTTGCCTTCTCCGAGGCGGTGGCCCTGGCCCGCAATTTCCCCGGACTGTGCTTAGGGGTGCATCTCACCCTGATTCAAGGGCGGGCCGTCCTACCCCCCCAGGCCATCCCCAACCTGGTGGACGCCCAGGGCCGTTTTCCCACTGACCCGGTGGGCACCGGCTGGCGGTATTTTTTCGATGTGGGCCTTCTCCCGGAAATCCGCCGGGAGCTGCGGGCCCAGATCGAAACGGTCCTTCAGGCCGGGGTCAGGATCTGGCAGGTCAACGGCCACCTCAACCTCCACCTCCACCCCCGCATTGTGCCCGTGGTGGTGGATTTGGCCAGGGAATACGGCATTCCGGCCCTGCGCCTGGCCCGGGAGGATTGGCGCGCCAGCCTGGCCCTGGCCCCGGACGGCCCCCTTCCCAAGGCCGCCTTGGGGTGCATCTTTGCGGTCCTTTCCAGGCGGGTCCGGCGTCAGGCGGCAAGCTCGGGCCTTCAGGTAAACGACCATCTTTTCGGCCTGACCCATGACGGCCGCCTCACTGAAGACTATCTGGTAAGGCTGGTTCCCCGCCTGCAACCGGGAGTCACGGAAATTTACAGCCACCCGGCCCTGGCGGTGGACCCGGACCTGCGCCAGGCCGCAGCCGGCTACCTGCGGCAGGAGGAGTTCAACGCCCTGGTGAGTCCACGCTTGAAAAGGGTTTTGCAGGAGAACGGCATAGAGGTGACGGACTTTCGGGAGGTTTTCCCTGGTCAGGGTAGCGGCCTTGGCCATTTTTCCCCTTGACAAGCCCGGCCGGATATTAAAAAATTATGTGCACGAGCGGGAATAACTCAGCGGTAGAGTGCAACCTTGCCAAGGTTGAAGTCGCGGGTTCGAATCCCGTTTCCCGCTCCATTTTTGTTTCTTGCCGGCATCTCCTCAGGGCGGCATAGCCAAGTGGTAAGGCAACGGTCTGCAAAACCGTTATTCACCGGTTCGAATCCGGTTGCCGCCTCCAAGCATTTCAAGCACTGACTCCAGTCCTAACGCTTTCTCCTCAACAGGTTCTACTGGCTTACCGCAGCATTTCCTGCAGCTCCAGGGCGTTTTGGGCCGCGTAACCGGCCTCGTCGTTGTTAAAGTAACAGAATACCTCCCTTCCTTGGGCCGCCCAGGCGGAGATGTCTTTTGCC
>JBAQHL010000192.1:0-2514 GCA_049288295.1 Desulfobaccales bacterium | reverse complement strand
TTCTGTATTTATTCGCGCGGCAGCTGTGGGGTGCTTTTTGGGGGTCGTTTTCATGGTATTGCCTGGCCTGCAATTCCATTCCTGGGAGGTCTGGCAAGATTGGTACCACTGTTTAAAGGCTTGGGATGGAACTTTGTTAATGGCTCGAATCCCCCAGGGGAATTATTCGCCGGCTCTTTTATTTTCCAAGATTTTCGGATGGGGTTATGTAACAGGGAAAATGTTTTTGGGGTTCCTTCTTGCTTTATCCATAGGTATCGCCCTCATGATGGCCAGGGGGAAAGAAGAATCGTTCGGGAAAGGCATGGCTCGTGTTGCATTACAGTCTTTTGCCGACCCCAACCTGATAGTGGCCTTTGGCATTATGGTGACCCTCTTCTTATCTTCCTTCGGATGGTATCATTATTACACGTTGTCACTTCTTCCGGCCTTCTGGCTGATTTCCCCCGGACATCCATGGAGGTGGGCCAGAGTAGCAGGGGTTGTTTCTTTACTTTTTACTGCCAATCTCATCACTGGGGCTATGAGGCTGATTTTCGGCTTAACCTGTCTGCTAACCAGCGCCTCAGCCGCCATCGTCCCCGGCCCCGTGAACGCCTGGTTGTCGAACGCGGGGCTCACCGCCACAGCCGGCCTCACCAATCGGGGCCTGGCCGGGCTTTTCGGGGGGGCTGGCCTCCAGGGCAACGCCGAGGTGAGCCTGATCAACGGCCTGGTTGCGGTCATGGGCTTTATCCCCTTATGGTTGGGGATTCTTGCTGCGGTCGCCATTCCTAAAAAATGCTGACTGCTATGCCCCCCGAGAAAGGCGGGTGGGAACGCCTGCTGCCAGCGGAGAAAAGGATGGCAGGGGCATGACAGCGCGCAGTACCGTAGCGCGGGAAAGCGCAGCGCCTCCCGCCTTTCATATTGAATCATCCCGCAGGCTTTTCCGTGAAAGTCCCTTATGCGTGCGCATGTGTTCGCCCTCAGGGGCGGACACACGGGTCCGGCCGTACAGGTTTGTTGCAGGTCATTATGAAAGTGGTATTATACCGAGTGCGGTTTTACATGCAACAAACTCAGCGACTAACTTATTGATAATCCATCTTATTTCAAACGAAAACCGCAAACCGCAAACCGAAAACGGGATTATACCCGCAGTGAGCCCAAGTTGCGCTTGGGGGCTGAGTCCGGGGCTTCCCCGTTTTCCTCCAGTTCCCCCCGCCGGGCCCGGTAGGCCACCTCCACCCAGGACTCCCGCAATTGCTGCAGGAGTTCCATAACTTCCTCCAGGGCGTTGAGGTCCCAGTTGAGATTGGCCTTGGTGAGATGGCTGGTCATGAAGTTGTAGAGGTGGAACAGATTGGTGGCCAGTTCCGGGCCTGCCTGGAAATTGAGGGAGGCGTTCAGTTCCGCAATGATATCCAGGGCCCTCCCGATGAGCAGTCCTTTGCCGGCGGCGTCCTGGGCCGCCATTTTCTCCTTGGCCTGGCCCAAAAAGGAAATGGCCCCGTCATAAAGCATGATCACCAACTGAAGACGGTCCGCAGTGCCGACCTGGGTGGTGACGTAGTGCTGCTGTGCCAACTGCTGTTTCATGGGCCCCTAACCCTCCTTCATGGTAATGCAATTTTGCCTGGGGAGAGTGCCCGCCCCCCTGGCGGTTTTTTCCCGGTCTAACTCTTGCTGGTATTAATTCCTAATTTCTGAATCTGGCTGGCCAGATAGTTGGATTGGTCGTTGAGTTCGGCCAGGGCTGCTTCGAGCCTGGCAAATTGCTGAATCAGGCGCTGACGGTAGGTATCCACCCGGCGCTGTTCAAACTCGATTTTGCCTTCAAGGTTGCCGACGATTTCCTCATAGTTGTCGATGAGAATGTTCACCGGCCCCTCGGAGGCGCTTAGCAGGTCATTCAGTTTCTCGCTTAGCTGGCCGTTCACCCCGAGCTTAAGGCGCACAGTGCCGGTGTGAGTCCCATTGGCCAGGTTCACCTGCACCGCCAACCCATATTCCGGATGGCCGCTGGCCCCGGTGAGGGTGTTGCCGTCCACCGTGGCGGCATGACCGTTTATGGTCCCCCCGGTGAGAACGCCCCCGGCCACGGTGGCCGACACTTCATAGATCCCGGGTTGGGTGATGCCGGGAATGGAGCTGTAAAAGGCAATATTTCCCGAGGTGTCATCGCTCACCCCGGCAAAGTAGGTGGCCATGAGGTCCGCCACCCCCTGGGGGTCGTAACTCAGGGCCGCAGTCAAGGCAGTTTCATCAACCACCAGTTGCCCAAAGGTTTCGCTGGTTTCATCCGAGTCCGTGGTGATGTCGATCTGGGCCAGGTTGAGGAAGGGGTCATAAGGGTCGGCAAACCCCGGGGCATTACCCGTGGCGATGGCGCCCAGCTGGCTTTTGACGATCTGCAGGCCGTAATTGCCGAAAAGCGCCCCGGCCTCGCCGGTGGTTTGGTCGTAATCGGTTTGGTCGCGGATAAAAGTCAGCACATCAATATAGGTGGTCACCAGGCCGGTGATTTTTTCC
>JBAQHL010000191.1:0-3996 GCA_049288295.1 Desulfobaccales bacterium | reverse complement strand
CGATTAACCAGAGCGCCGGCCAGAAATGGCCTGCCGACGCCAAACACCAACATGAAATCACGACTTTCTGGATGAGAACTAGTTAATGACCCTCCGGGTGGGCCGCAAGCCAACACCTGGTGCTTCTGCCACATATCTTGCCACGAAAGAAACTTATCTGATTTTATGAGAGAATTTTGATATGCTCTGAATAACAAAATCCATAGTCTTTTCAGAGAGGCCCTCGTTTTATATTATATTAGGAAAAAATGGAGAGCATGAAATGCGCGGTTTCGTGAAGCGATTTTTCGGAAAAACCACAGGAATGAATTCAAAGAACGTTAATCGGAAACAGCATCACGATATAATGTTAGCAGTTTGTGCTCTCTTTGTTGAGATGGCGCGCATAGACGAAACATTTACTCCAATGGAGATAAAAACAATTATGTCGATATTACATGAAAAATACGGTTTATCCCAAGAACATGCTGAAGCAATATTTGCAGAAGCCGAAAATGAATTGAAAGATAGTGTTGATCTATGGCAATTTTCTAACCTGATTAATGAGAATTATTCTAATGATGAAAAGATTGAAATTATTGAAACATTGTGGAAGATCGTCTACGTTGACGGGAAAATGGACCGATACGAACACTACCTAATGAGGAAGCTTAAGAATTTACTACGATTATCCCACGAACAATTGATTGAAGCGAAATTAAAAGTGCTGCATTCGAGTTGAATGGGATCAAACTGAGTATATGTTCTGGATAGATAAAATTTTTAGCGGATTGATACGTTTCTAGTCAGAGTAGCTATATTGAATGCTCAGGAGTTCAATCAGTATTTTTTACAGCCTGATAAACTCTTGCCACCCGTGAAAATACCGCCGACCAGGAATAGTACTCCAGAACCTGGGAGACCTCTGTGAGATCGATATCTGGCTGATGCTGGGCCGCCTGGATCTGATTTTCCAGAGCTATGGCCAGCTCCCGAACAAAAACCTCTTCATCTTCCTCATAGGGCTGATCTTGGCTTTTGAGCCGCGGCCGCAAGACCAGGCTGACTGTCTCGCTTTGGCAACCCTCTAATAGTTCCACGACGCCAGGCAAAGCCGTGGCCACTACCCGGCAGCCCGCGGCCAGTGCCTCCAGAACCACCAGGGGAAGCCCCTCGAAAAAGGAGGGGAGCACTGCTATGTGGGCCTTTCGCAGGATAGCGGCCATGCCATCCTGGTGCAGGGGACCATGGATCACCACCCTGGAAGCCAATGGCTGAGCAAGGGCCAATACTTCCTCCTTTTCTTCGCCGGTCCCCCCGCCTATCAGGTGGAGCAACCAGGGTTGATGAAGCAAGCGAGCCAGGGCCTTAAGCAACCAGGGGACTCCCTTGGCTCGGCTGAGTTTACCGACATAGACAATCTCCACCGGGTTGGGGCTGGACTTGGCTTCAGGATAGAAGAGGTTCTGGTTATATCCTGCCCCGACCACCTCCACCATCTCCTCTGGAACCCCAAAAAGGCGCAGGATATCTGCTTTCTGGGCCCGGCTTAAGGCCATAATCCGGTGAAGCCTCCGGCAATCGGCCTCAACCCGATCCCTGAGGTGCTCACAGAAATGAAACTGCCGTAAGTCAGAGCCGTGGCAAGTGGCTACCACGGGCAATTCAGGAAAGGTTCGCCGGATAAGCGCAGTGAGAATCCAGAGATGGTGGCTGTGGATGAGGCCGGGCTGGATCTTTTGCACCAGAGACACGAGCTTGGCGCCGAAGACCTTTTCATAGCTCTCCACCTCACGATTAGATAGATCTCGCCATATTTTGCTGGGATAAGGCATCACATCGCTCATGCCCACAATTTCAAAAGAGAGGTCTTCACCATGGAAACGCACAAAATGGCACCTCTCTGGGCTGAGACACTCCAGATGCAGGGTTTCCCCCTTAGGCAGGCCCGCCAGGAGATAATTAGCGCAGCCCTGCTTGGTCCCCTCCCTCAGCATGGCCTGGAGATAGATGCCGCTGCCGGTGGAATCCGGCCGCTGGCTTAATACATGGAGGATCTTCATGGTGTTGCAGTTAAGAGCTGATTAAGGGATTGCCAGGACTGGCTTGGGGGTGACCAAGTTAAGATGGTTTGAAAGCACTTAATCTGCATGTTCCACCCAAAAGGGCGATGGTTCAGCCGATGATAACAATCCCCAGGTAGCCGTCCACGGTTACCTGGTCGCCCGGGTGGATGAGGGCGGTGGCCTGGGGCACGCCGGTGACGCAGGGGATGCCGTATTCCCGGGCGATGATGGAGCCGTGGATCAGCATGCCGCCACGCCTCTCCACGATGCCAGCGGCCAGGGGCGCCACAAAGGTCATGCTGGGGTCCACCGCGTCGCACACCAGGACGTCGCCCGCCTGGAAGTGAAAAAGGTCTGAGGCTTCCAAGACCACCCGGGCCGGTCCCTTGGCCAGGCCGGGACTGGCCGGCTGCCCCACGATCTGCCGGGCTTTGAGTTTAGAGAAACCCTTCCAGGCCGAAGCTGCTCGCCCCTGCCGGGGTTTTTCTGTCAGCTCCGCCAAAAGGGCCTGCACCCCGGCGGGAAGCGCCCGGGGGTCTGCCTGGCGCCGCTGATATTCCTCCACCGCCTTCAGGAACTGGGCCTTGATTTTCCCCAGGTGGAGGTTGTCGTCGTCCCGGAGGCGGTAACTGGCCCGGGCCAGGTCAAGATAGTCAGCCATCTCGGCCTTTTTCGGCCCGCCAAAACGGGCAAGGAACTGCTCCTGCAGGGATTCCACATCTTGTGAGGTAAGGCGCTCCGTTTGGATGGGTCTGGCGGCCATTTCCCCGATCAGGTTCGTTAGCGCCTCAGGTTCCAGGGTGCAGGTGGAGTTGCCACAGGCCAGGTCCCCGAATTCATGGAGAAAGGCCTGCCAGGCCGGCTGCAGTCCCGGGTCTGTCACCTGGCCGGTGCGCACTTCCTCCAGGAGTTCCGGCCGTTCCCTGACCCGGGCGGCCATGTCCATGAGAAGCCGGTTGCGCCTGACGCTGAGCATCCCGGAGGCTCCCAGGAGGTTGAGAAATTCATAGGGGTCCGCAGGTTTTACCGCATCGTTGTAAACCATGCCGAACAGCCGGATGCCGTGGGCCAGGGGGATGAAGTCGTCCCAATAAACCTTCTTCCACTTCTGATAGATGTGGCTCCTGAGGACGATCTCCTCCAGAAGCTTGGCATCGGAAAGCGCAGCCAAGGCCAGGGCCGCCAGACTGTCAGCCTCCCTATCCATGGCCGGGAGCAGCTCCCCCTCCACCTTCTGGCGCAGCGCCTTCAGATTGCCAAAGCTGCGTCTGAGGCTCAAATACCAGGGGCGCTGGTCCCCTTCCTGCCCCCGGGCTGCCGTGGTGATAGGCCGTGATTGCAGGGCCACGAGACGGCCACCGGCAAAAGTCCACTCCATGTCCTGGGGCGCGCCGAACAGTTCCTCGCCCCGGCGCACCAGGCGAAATACCTGGGCCACCTCGCTCTCGGTCAGGGGCGGGGCTTGGAGCTGCTCCGGGGAAAGGCCGGCCAGGCGCACGCCTTCCTCTCCCGGCAGCAGGACCTCGTTTTTAGGGGCCGCCCGGTAGTCCAGTATTTTTCCCGTTTCCCGGTCCAGGAGCCAGCGGTCCGGCTCCACGGTGCCGTCCACCAGTCCCTGGTTGAGGCCGTATACGGCTTCGATCACCGCCTGGGAGGCCTCCTGGGGGTTTTGCCCGAAGACCACGCCTGAGGTGCCCCCTGCCACCATCTCCTGGATAACCACGGCCATGGAGCTTTTCCGGACATCCAGCCCCAGTTCCCGGCGGTAGAGGAGGGCCGCATCAGACCACAGGGAAGCCCACACCAGCTTGATGTGGTCCAAAACCGCGTCCAGGCCCACCACATTGACAAAGGAGGCGTGCAGGCCGGCAAAGGAGGCCTGGCGGGAGTCCTCACCGGGCGCCGAGGACCTCACCACGCAGCGCTCCGGCAGGTGGGGGGCCAGGGCGCT
>JBAQHL010000190.1:0-1728 GCA_049288295.1 Desulfobaccales bacterium | reverse complement strand
GGTCTTGAAGCCGGATTGGTCATCGAAGGCGTGGCAAAACCGAGGGTCATCTGAAGTATCGGCGCAAATCAAAGGCTTTTCTGTCTGAGCCACCCAGCCCGCGATGCCCTCGCCTATTTTCAGCCGCAAACCTTTTATTTGGGTGGCCGTGGGCCCCCGGGCCAGGCGGAAGTAAAGTTCTCCGGCGCTCTTATCCACCTCGAACATGGAGCTGACTTCGGCCCCCACGAACTGCTCCACGCAGTTCAGGGCGTTTTCCAAGACTTCTTGGATGTTCAGGGAGGAATTGATCATAGTGGAGAGGTTGACTAGCAGCTCAATCTCATCTCGGGACGAGGTACGGGAACCTTCCATAGGACAGGTGCTCCAGGAATTTTCAATATGAGACATTGAGAGATGTCGGAAACTCAAAAATTTTTGAGGTCGGGACGGTCTGGCTTGAGTTGCCAACTCTCCCACAAGATGCCCCTTTCCCAATTTGTCCATAATCAAATGGAAAGTCAATATAGCCATATCAACTGTGGAATTTTTCCCGTCTATGCGATAATTTTCTCCGTTGGCAAGTAACCAGTTCCTTCGGTCAATCAAATTGGAACCGAAAATTCAGGAAGTGAGAAATAAAAAGCGAGGGAGCTACGGGCCAGTTGCGATTCCAGCGACAACCCAGCGGTGATTGTTGTTCAGCTCCATCGTGATCCAGCGGACGTTTGGGTTATCGTGCCAGCCAAAAAATGGGATTGGGGCGCCGGGCTCTTCTTTGACGTATGCTTCCAGCGTGACTCTGAAGATATGGCGGGTGCTGCTCCAGTCGTTCACGTTCGCCGGTTCTACATCAATTACATGGATTGAGCGAAAGGCAGCAAGCTGTCTCCGCCAGGCCTCACGTTGCTCCGGCGTCTGGAGCATGCCTGGTGCCATTGACTTCATGGCCCCATCGACATCCCGGCTGTTGACGATTGCAAAGAATTCCTCGAGGCTAGCTTGGCTGGCTCGCGAAATTTTATCCCCGTGTTTTTGTGACGCGATCCAGGCATTGCGCGCCTTCACACACTCTGGGCAGAGGAAGCCTTTCCGGAACTTCTCCGGCTTCACCACACAACCGCCCAGAACATAGTCACGGCCATAGGGAAAAAGCGACTTACCAGCGCGCATCTCTAGGAATTCTTTCTGGGATGGCATTCCGTAAATAACCCGCAGATTTATGGGTTCCATCCTTACGCCGTGCACCGGGCAGACGCCATCATCCCGCCGTGGGGTTCCCGTAGTCGCTTCTGCCACTTCGACAACGATTTCATTCCACCTGAAAGGCCCCCAGTGACCGTTGACCTTGTAGGCGGGCCAGAACCTCCAGGTGCCTGCCGCATCGAGCTTTCTGGTTGCCTCCATCTTGACCTTGTCCCCAGGTTTCAAGAATCTTCCTCTGTCCCTATGGCTAAAATCTCGGTTGTTCGCATCGGTTGTGGAATTCCACCTCGCACCCACAAAGACGCCAGATTCGGGACTGATGGTGATGGGGTGGGCCGTCGTGTTTGTTAGGACAAAAGATACTTGCACTTGGTCCCCAACCTTCGCCTGCATAGGGGTAACTTTAAAATTCCTCAGTTGCAGGCCATCTGGTGACGTGCTCTGCGCCACAGACGTACCGGTGTCCCACGTTAAAACAAACCACAGAGCGCAGAAAACGATAAACCATTTCCTTAGCATATCCTGACCCCCTTCCATAGGAAC
>JBAQHL010000189.1:0-7331 GCA_049288295.1 Desulfobaccales bacterium | reverse complement strand
CCACCAGGGGGTGGGTGTTGATGTGGACCGCGCCGGGAATGGTTTCCACCAGGTTGGGCTTAAGGAGAATCCGCTTGCCCCGGATATGGTCCTCCTTCACCCCCAGTTCCCGCAAACCATCCCGGATAGCCCTCCTGATATCGGCCTGGTAAGTGGGAACCCTGGCAATAAAGGTCTTTTCGTCCCAACCCCGATTCCTGGCCTCCTTCCACAGGAAGTAGCCGGTGGTTCCCAATACCAGGCCACCGGCGCAGGCAGCCAGGAACTCTCTCCGGGTAAAAGCCATATGTGCCAGTCCTTCTTAATTTCCAGCTGCGGCCAGGGATTGAGGGTCGGCAATGCCGACCAGACCATTGGTGGCCACTGAGGCCGCCAGGATTAAGGCCAGGGATGGGGTGTCAGAGCTGGGGCTCCTCTCCTGGCGGCTCCAACAGGCCGCGATAAGCGCCTGTCCCGCGGGGGGCTGGGCTCCCCAGGCCCCTAATCCCAGGAGGGCCCACCCCAAAGACCAGGGAGTTTTGAGGCCGGCAACCCTGTCTTCCAGATAAGTAATGCTTTTTTGCACCTCGGACCGGGAGACTTTCCGGCCCAGGGCGTTTATGGCCATGCCGGTGCTTTCCGGCATGGGATGCAAGGTTTGGCCGAATACCGTGGTGTTGCCGTAGTTCCAGCCGCCGCTTTGGATCTGCCGGTCCATGAGGAGGCGTTGACCTTCCACCAACCGGGGATGGTCGTCGTAGCCCGCGGCCCTTAGAGCCATCATGGCCATGGCGGTGGGTTCCACCCAGGGGACGGTGTCCGAGCGCCAGGACCAGCCTTTGATCTCCGGATCATGGCCGACGGCGGCCTCCTCAGCTTTTTTAACCGAAACTCCGGAACTAGCCAGGAGGAAGGCAACGGCCCGGTTCAGGGCCTCCTGATATGCTGGAACGCCATGCCAGGCGAAAATCGCCAGGGGGGTTGACCAATAGGAATCCGGCTGGTCCGGGGAGATGCTCACACGGCCGTCCCCGAGCTGGCTGGCGGCCAGCCGCTGACGGGCCGCCACCCGCAGCCCCGGCTCAGAGTCAAGCGCGGTAAGAGCCATGACCGCCCAGGCGGTGGCATCAGGACGGTATCCCTTGCCGGGCTGCATGCCAAAACCGCCGTCGGGCAGGGCCCGTTGGCACAACTGCCTTAAACCATGTTCCTTGAGGGGGTTGCTCACGGTGCCCACCACCATCGCCTTTTAGGGAAAGTGCCTACTCCCGATGGAAACTCTTTAAATTTTCCAAAATTTTTGAAATATATTAGCATAATACGGATAAGGACACCAAGGAGTTTCCTCTTATAGGGTCCCCATTTTTCCGTGGTCTTCTTCTTTTTCGAAAAAAAAGCCCCGGACCTTTAACAAGCCGAGGTCCAAGGCTGGCAGGATGGGATTGGCGCTTTGTCAGGAGTGGGCTTGCTGTTTTTCCAACAGGCGCTGGGCGGTGCGGGTCTGGACGGGGGCCGCCCCACCCTTTTCTGCCTCCATGAGGGCCAGGACATCCTGGTAAATGCGTTGGTTGATGCCGGCGGCAACCCCGGCTCCATCAAGAACCTCCAGGATGGACTGGGCAATCTCCGGCTCGGTCTCCAGTTCCGCCAATAAATCCCTGGCCTGGTCGAGGCTTAACTTCTGAATAAGAATAGCCGCGAACACCACCTTGGGGTCGCCCCCTTCGGCCTTGAGGAGGTCGGTGGCCAGGGCCAGACCACGGTCCAGGCGGTCCGCCAAATCAGGATCATCCCCAGCCAGGGCCAGGGCCCGCTCCCTGAGGCGTTCCTTGAAGGTTTGCATGGCTTGCCGCTCTTTGAAAAGTTCAGGAACACACTTGTCGGCAAACTGGCAATACTCGGCGCAGCCCAACTCGATTTTGGGATTGTAAAACAGGTGACCGCACCAGGCACAGCGCCTCCGGGTATCATCCTTGAAAAATTCGATTTCCGCCCCGCACTTGGGGCACTCCACTGTGAAAATGTCATCAGGCTTCCAGTGACGGGTGTCCTGACCCGGGCATTTTATCTGTTCCATGATGTCGCCTCATGCCGCCTTGATTTTGACCTGCTGCACCACCTGGCCCTGGGCTCCCAGGGTGCAGATGGACACGGGCAGGCTTTTGCCGGAGGCCTGCAAGGCCCGGCGCACCGCTTCGATGAGCCCCTGGCAGCAAGGGACCTCCATGTTGACGATGGTGATGCCTTTGAGGTCATTTTCCTTGAGGATGGCAGTGAGTTTTTCCACTGACTCTTCCAGATCGTCAAATTTGGGGCAGCCGCACACCACCGCTTTGCCGGCCAAATATTTGGCATGGAAATCGCCGGCGGCAAAAGGACCGCAGTCCGCAGCCACCAATAATTCGGCGTCCTTGAAAAAACCTGCCTTGGGGGCCACCAGGCGGAGCTTCACCGGCCAGTGGCTCAGGGCCGAGGCCCCGGCTTCGGGAGCGGCCGTCGGGGTAAACTGGCGCATGGCGCTGCCGGGACAGACAAAAGCCGGCTGCTCCTGGAATTTTGCCGGCGCCGCCTGGCCTTCCTGGTGTCCATGTTCCCCGGGAGCCCCGGGAGCCGGTCCCACGAATTCGTCGGTATCCCGTTCTTCGATGATAAGGGCTCCCACCGGGCATTCGCCCAGGCAGGCTCCCAGGCCGTCGCAGTATTTGTCTGCCAACAGCTGGGCCTTGCCGTCCACGATAACGATGGCCCCTTCTGCGCAGGAGGGGACGCACAGACCGCAGCCGTCGCACTTTTCCTGGTCAATTTTGATAATCTGCCGTTTCGCCATGTCTTCTTCCCTGATAGGTTATTTTAATAATATGATAAGGCCCGGGGCCAGCAATACCCTGATTTAAGTCAAGACCATGATTTTTCCCCACAAAATATAATAATCTTATGGGTGGGTTTTGACCGATATGATATTGTGCCGGGGGCGACTAGAACTTGCAGAAAAGTTTCTCAGATTCGCCGGTCTTAATCCAAATTGCGGTTGTGCTTTAGAGGGAACAAAACGAAGCCCGAGGCTCACCCTGCGCCTGGCCGGGGCCTACCTTCCCCTGCAAGAAAACACTTGCTGGACGACATCTTGATAGGGCCTCCCATGATGATGGGGGGAATGTAAGCCCCGACTTGCACATCATGTTGATATTCAAGTACTTGCCTCAAAAAATTTTTGTCGTTTCCAGCCTTGTCCTGGGCCTGCTGGGCCTGTCCTGGACCCCGGCTGCCGCGGACCTCACGCCGGCAGACCTTATTGTGGTCTTCAACCTTAATGTCCCGGAAAGCCGCCAGGTGGCCACCTACTATGCCCAAAAACGCCAGGTTCCCCTGGATAACCTGGTTGGCGTTAAGGTGAGCCCTGGAGAAGATTTGGGCCGCCAGGAATATGACCAGGAATTGCTGCCCCCCCTCAGGGAAAAGATCGCAGAGTTTCGACGACAGCGCCGCAACCCAGCCATCCTTTTGGTCTACGGCATTCCTTTGCGGGTGGGGGGAGCGGGGCTTAACGAGGAGGAACAGGATCTCCAAGCCCTGGCCAGGGTTCAGGTTAAGAAAACCACGTCTGAGGCCTGGGCCAGGCTGAAGGAACTGGAGGGCCTGCTGACCCGGGTCAAGCTCCCGGAAACGCCCCGGGCCTCGGCGGACGGCCCCACCCCGCCGGAAGTCATGAAACTTGCCGGGGAACTGCTGCCCCGGGCCCAGCGCTTCCTGACCTGGCCCCGGGATGGTGAAGCGAGGCCTGAAACCAACCTAAAAATGACCAAGTTAATTACGGCCTTGACCGGGAAGCCTCCCGATGGGGGGGCCGCCCTTAAAAAAGAAAAAGCAGACCCCTTTGAAAACATGGTGCCCCTCCCCGAGCCGGAGACGCTGAAGGCCGGCGCCGGCCTGGCTGCGCAGGCCCGGTTTCTGGGAGAGAGGACGCGCAGTTCCGGGGGGCTCCTGGGGGAATTGAAATTCTGGGACCATCTCCAGGGGATTTATGAACAACCCAAGACCGTTGCCTCCGTTGACAGTGAGTTGGCCATGTTAATGGTGGAGAATTACCCCAGGGTGCACTGGCTCCCCAACCCCCTGCACCTCAGATTTGACCGGGAGCCCGCCATGCAGAGGTTGCGCCAGGCAGTGGTTATGGTGAACCGTTTGGACGGCCCCACCCCGGAGATCGCCCGGCGCCTGGTGGATGACGCCCTGGCCGCCGAAAAAATCGGCCTTCAGGGCGTGTGCTATCTCGACGCCCGGGGGCTGAAGGGCGACAGCCAGGTAGGGAGCTATGCCTGGTTTGACCAACACCTGGTCAACTTTGCCAAGACTATGAAGGAAAAGTCCCGGCTCAAAGTGGTGCTGGACCAGAGACCCGGTTTATTTCAGTCCGGTTCCTGCCCCCGGGCCGCCCTTTATTGCGGCTGGTATTCCCTGGCCAAATATGCGGCGTCCTGCACCTGGGTCAAGGGCGCCGTGGGCTATCACGTGGCCAGCGCCGAGGCCACCACCCTGAGAAAACCAGGGAGCCAGGTGTGGTGCAGGCGAATGCTGGAGGAGGGGGTGGCCGCCACCCTGGGGCCCGTGGGGGAGCCCTATCTCACGGCCTTTCCCCTACCTGATGAGTTTTTTCCCTTGCTCATGACCGGGCAACAGAGCCTCCTGGAGGTCTATTTCCGGACGGTGCCGCACCTTTCCTGGATGATGACCCTCATCGGCGACCCCCTGTACCGCCCTTTCCAGAAAACCCCGGCCTGGCTGATCCAGGCGAGTTCACCGGGGGATGGCCGCGGGCCAATAAAGCGTTGAATCTTCATGAATTCATGCTATATTAGCCCCAAGGCGCACTTCCAAACCCCTTGAGGAGAATGATTGCTCGTATGAAAGTTCTCTGGGCGCCCTGGCGTATGGAGTATATCCTGGGGGAGGATAAATCCCCGGGCTGCATCTTCTGCCCCTGGCCCGAAGAGGACCTGGCCGAGCGCCTGGTGCTTTTCAGCGGCCGCCTCACCCGCATTATGATGAACAAATATCCGTATATAAACGGACATTTGCTCATTTCTCCCCTGCGGCATGTCCCCAGCCTGGATGACCTGAGTCCCCGGGAACTGTTGGACCTTCAGGTGAAGCTGCGCCAGGCCCTGGGCATCCTCAAGGAGACCATGCGGCCCGACGGCTTCAACGTGGGCCTCAACCTGGGGATAGTGGCCGGGGCCGGGGTGGAGTCCCACCTCCACTGGCACATTGTCCCCCGCTGGAACGGCGACACCAACTACATCCCGGTTTTTGCCGACGTCCGGGTGATTCCGGAACATTTCCGCCAGACTTACGCCCGCTTGGCCCCCCATTTCAAGGCCTTACCAGACGAGGACCTGTCATGCGCTACCTGAAAGCATTTATTATTGGGTTGTTGGCATTGGTGTCAGTAGTCTTTGTTATTGAAAACATTGAAGTTCTGAGACAATCCATTAATCTGCGCTTAAATTTATATGTGGCAAATATTGAAACTTCGCCCATAGAATTATGGGTCCTGACCATCTTATCTTTCGCCCTGGGAGCCGTCCTGGTTTTGATCTACTTTGTCTATGATCACATCAGACAACGCCAGGTCATCCGTCAACTGCGGCAAAATGTGGAAATCTTGGGGGCGGAGTTGAAACGCACCGGGGTGGCGGTGGAAGCAGCAACCTCACCCTCAGCGCCATCTCCAGAAACTCGGCAACAATAGATCAACAACAAAGCACCAATGAAAGGGGGCGGAGGCGGGATTCATGAGCCATTCGCCCCTCCTTTTTTTCCCTAAATGATTATGTCCTTTCCTTCGCAAGAGACATAATCAAAACTTAGAGGGAAGGGTGGACACGGTTTGGAAGCCCGTGCTACCAGGGCTGAAAGACTTTCACCCTCCCCCCTACCCACTCACCTAATCCCTTTGGGTAGTATTCCCGAGAAAGTTGGGACCCATGGCCCCGCCTTTCTCAGACCTTCTGCGGGTTGGGAGGGGGGTGTGGGGGGAGGGCAGGGACCTCAGGTCCCTGGCCCTCTCCCCACTTTAAAATTTCGCCATGACCGAGCCCCAGCCCGATAAACTGACCCCCATGCTCAGGCAGTATCTGGAGTTAAAGGCCAGGTACGCCGATGCCCTGGTCCTTTTCCAGATGGGGGATTTCTTCGAGCTTTTTTATCAGGATGCCGAAGACGCGGCCCGGGCTTTGAGCATAGCCTTGACCTCCCGCAACCGGTCCGGGGAGGACCGCATCCCCATGGCCGGTTTCCCCATTCACGCGGCCGAGGGCTATATCGGCAGGCTTCTGGAGCAGGGCTTTAAGGTGGTAGTCTGTGAGCAGGTGGAAGACCCGGCCCAGGCCAAGGGTCTGGTGCGCCGGGAGGTGACCCGCATCCTCACCCGGGGAACGCAGGTGGACCCCGCCGCCCTGGAGGCCCGAGCCGAGAATTATCTGGCTGCGGTTTCCTTCCAGGGGGACAGGTGGGGGCTGGGTTTCCTGTCTTTGTCCACCGGGGAGTTCCGCCTGACGGAAGGGGCGGGGGCCGATGCCCTCGGGGATGAACTCTGGCGGCTTAAACCCTCGGAATTGGTTGTGCCGGAGGGCTCGGGGGGCGAGGTTTTGGCCGGGGCGCTGGCCATCTTCCAGACTCCACCCACTAAGCGTTTCCTCCCGCCCTTTGCCTTTGATCCGGCTTCCGCCCAGCGGGAACTGGGCCGGGTATTCGGCACCCTGTTTCTTGACGGTTTCGGCCTCCAGGACCACCGCCTGGGAGTGGCCGCGGCCGGGGCCGTCCTGCGGTATCTCCGGGACTCCCACACCGTGAGTCTTCCCCACCTGGACCGGCTCCTGCCTTACTCCCGTGATGATTTCCTGGGTCTGGACGAAGCCACCCTGCGCCACCTGGAGATTTTTGAGACCTGGCGCAGCGGCAGCCGCCAGGGGTCCTTGCTGGAGGTCCTGGACGCCACCGTCACCCCCATGGGGGCGCGCCTGTTGGGACGCTGGCTCAGGCAGCCCCTGAAGGATAAGGCCGCCATCGAAGCCCGCCTGGACGCCGGGCAATTTTTCAAAGACCACAGTGTGCTCCGGCAAAGGTGGCGTCAGGCCCTCAAAGGGTTGGGGGATCTGGAGCGCCTCACCGCCCGCCTGGCCCTGGACCAGGCCGGTCCCCGGGAGGTGGGCGCGGTGCGCTTTGCCCTGGGGAGGCTCCCCCTGCTGCGGGAGATGATTCCCCCGGAGGCCCCGCCCCTGGTGGCGGACGCGGCCCAGGATCTGGAGGACCTCCCCGACCTTTATGAGCTTATCTCACGAGCTTTGGCGGAG
>JBAQHL010000188.1:0-4356 GCA_049288295.1 Desulfobaccales bacterium | reverse complement strand
GAGCAGGGGCGGACGTTGGGCTCGAATGCGGCTTACGGCCTTATCTCCGGCGGGGCCGAATTCTGGGGCGGCCGCCACCTCAACGGTCCGGGGGGCCAGGTGATTTTTCAGGCCGGCCACTGCTTGCCGCATCCGGGGCGAGTCAGGGGAGGCAAAGATAACCAAAGGCACCTCGGCGCCGGCGTTACAACTGCCGGCCCCAACGGCCAAGACCAAAAGGAGAAGACCCGCCCAGAATCTCCTCCAGGATTTGAAGCACTCGGATTTAAAGGGAAAAAGGGGCGCCATGCCTGTAACCTGGTGGTGTGGAGGCTTTGCGGGAGGATAAGAGGCCAAAGCTGCTTCTTGTCAGTGTATTAACTTCCCGATCCGCTGCCAGCGCAGCCGGAAGGCATGAGAATCCCAGGACTGACTGTAAAACAGACCTCTTAAGCCTCTTAAAAAAGAGGGGAGAAAAGTTGCCTGGGGCTGGCCGTCGCCGGCCCAGGAGAAATAAATGATGAAAGCCCGTCCCCTGAGGGCCTGGAGAGGCACAAAGCCCCAGAACCGGCTGTCATAGCTGCGGTCCCGGTTGTCTCCCATGACGAAATAGGAGTCCGGGGGCACCACCGCCGGGCCAAAATTATCCCTTTCGGTGGGGGTGATGTCCTCCTCCTGATGAACCGCCCGGGGCGCTTCCGGGTCATCAGCCAGAGGTGGAATATGGGTGAGTTTCCCATTGATATGAAGTTTTTTGTTGATGATCTGAATCCGGTCGCCCGGCAGGCCGATAATCCGTTTGATGTAATCCTTATCAGGGCTCTGGGGGTAAATAAACACCGCCACATCGCCCCGTTGGGGCGTCCCCAGGGGAATCCACACATTGTTGGTGATGGGATTGCGGATGCCATAGGCCAACTTGTTCACCAAAAGATAATCCCCGACGAGGAGGGTGGGTTCCATGGAGCCGGAGGGAATGGAGAAAGCCTGCACCAAAAAGGCCCTGATAAACAGGGCCAGAATCAGGGCGATGAAAATGGACTCGCCCATTTCCCGCCAGTTCGATTTTTGGCGCGTAGGTCCCTGGGCCGGACCTATCCCAGGTATTTGCCGGTCGTTTGCCATTATAAAGAGCCTGAAAAAATTAAGGTGACTTGGCCTTATTCCACCGGGCTAAATTGCTCCTTGGTGGCGCCGCAAATGGGACAGACCCAACTAGCCGGCAAATCTTCAAAAGCGGTGTTGGGGGGAACTTTGGCTTCGGGGTCACCTTCCGCCGGATCGTAAATATAGCCGCAAATCTGACACTGATATTTTTTCATGGTTTCCTCCTAAAATTCCAGCCTAAGAGACGGGGTTGCCGCCTCATGCTCTTAGCACACTATATTATTCCCCCGATTTTTTCAGAGTCAACCAATTTCTCCTCCAGGGGAGGGGAGGCGCAGGTCGAGATATGGATAACCTCTTTAGATTTCTTAGGAATCATTGACAGGCCGGAAATAATTTGCTATGGTTCCCCCACCACCAAACTGGGTCCGAGACCCGCATCTCCACAGGAGGAGGACAACACCATGGCAACCTTTTTGATGTTTGGAAAATACAGCCGCAAAGCTGTGGAAAAAATCAGCACCGAGCGCACCGAGAAGACCGTGGAACTGGCGAAAAAATTTGGTGGCGACATCAAGAGCATGTTCGCCATGCTGGGGGAATACGACCTTTTGTTTATTGCCGAGCTTCCCGACGCGGCAAAGGCCATGCAGTTTTCCGTGGCCTTGTCACAGCTCACGGGTATTTCCTTTAGCACCTGCCCGGCAGTCAGCGTAGAGGAATTCGACAAGCTTATGGGCGAGATCTGAGTATCTTCCTTCGCGTTTTAAAGAACAATAGGCTCATGCCTAACAATCCTGAAAGGTTATGTTAAGTGGGCTAGGCCCATCGTTTATTTGGCGGGCAGTGCCCGCCCTCCATTCACTGAAGATGATAATCTTCTTTTGTAGGGGCGATGCAGGCGTCGCCCCTACGGGGGGCCTCACGGTTAAGGGTCAAGGTTCAAAGTTTAAAGAAGAAGGAGGCAGTGCGCCACCCACCAGAATGGGGGGAGGAGGCCCGCCCCACCGGACTTGTCATCATTTGCGGGGGGGCTTAAGGCCCGTGAGGAGCTGCTCCCAAAAATTTACTTCATAAAATGAAAGGTGGCCCAAACCACCTTACCGTCTAAAACCACAAGAAAAATCCGCCCAGGAAAGATGCCAGTCCCACAAACGCGAGCAGCAGGGACATAAGCCATAAAAGCTTCTTTTTGCCGATGCCGCCTAAACCTGCCAGGGTCGCGGCCAGAAAAAGCAGGAAGGCGGTGCGCAGCGCGCCGCCGGCCCGGCGGGTGTAGCGCTCCCCATTGGCCTCCAGTTCATTGGCCTCCGTCTTGAACTGCTCCCAGCCCTCGTTGACCCCGGCGGCCTCTTTTTCGAGGTCGTTGAGCTTGTCTTCAATAAAGTCATGGACCTTGGGATTTTTGTGCTCGAGAAGTTGGTTGAGGGTGAACAAGTCCCGGCTGTAGTGCAGGGCCTCCACCTTGCCGGTGAGGGCCTGGTAGTCAGCCCAGCGCCGTTGCTGCTGCTGGGAGGTCAGGTGAGCCTGCACTCCCCAATAGCTGGCGGCAAAGGACACCGCGGCCGCAGCCAGGGCCAGCAGGACGCAAGTCAGGGAGGCCCAGCCGATCCAGGCCTCCCGCGGGGATTCAAACAGAAGCGGGTCTGTGTCCTCGAGGTACATGGGGCCTAAACTCCGAAGAATTGAATGCTTAAAAGGCTTGATTTCAACACGCACTTTTTACCGAAAGCCGGACAACAGCAAACTCTACTCCCATACCTGCCTTTTGGGGAGCATAGGGATGAACCTGTGGATTGTCAAGAACAGGCTATCAAGAGCTTGCTTTTCTCAAAGGAAATCTTAACATAAGTGCAGCCCATTCGGGTCCCGCCGCCAGAGCCCCAGGGTTCGCCGGTAGACCAACGTCGCCAGAGGAGGTAGCGATTATGAGCACCACCAACGTAGCTCGGGTAACCGAAATCATTGCTGAGTCTCCCACCAGTTTTGAAGATGCCGTGCAGGTGGGGTTCGCTCGCGCCGTCAAGACCCTCCGGGGTATCACCGGACTGCGCATCCAGGAAATGCGGGTATCGGTAAAAGACAACAAGATCAATACCTACCGGGTCAAAATGGAAGTAATCTTTATTTTGGATTAGAACTGAGGCCCAGGGCAGCAGGAGACGGTCCCCTGAAGGAGGATGTTTATGCCCCATCACGTGGCTACTGTAGTGGAAGCCATCGCCGAATCCCCGGTCAGTTTTGAGGAGGCGCTCCAGGTGGGATTCACGAGAGCGCATGAGACTTTGCGGGGGGTTACGGGCTTACGGGTCCTGGAACAAAGAGTCTCTGTCAAAGACGGCAACATAGGCACCTACCGGGTCAGGTTCGAGGTTATCTTCATTTTGGAAGACTGATGCTGCACCTGGACGGCTCTTATGGAGAGGGAGGCGGACAACTGGTCCGGACCTCCCTTTCTTTATCCGCCCTTCTGGGAGAGCCGGTCGCCATCACGGATATTCGGGGGGGCCGGGCCAAAGCCGGGCTCCGGCCCCAGCACCTTACGGGGGTGCAGGCCCTGGCCCGGATCACCGGCGCCGAGGTGGAAGGGGCCGCCCTGGGGAGCAGGAAACTTGTTTTCCGGCCCAGGGCCATTCGGGGCGGAAGTTATTTTTTCGACGTAGCCGAGAAAACCGGGAGCGCCGGCTCGGTGACCCTGGTGGCCCAGGCACTCCTCCCCCCGCTGCTGGCGGCCCGGGAGCCCTCCAGCCTCACCATCCGGGGAGGCACCCACGTGGCCTGGAGCCCCCCGGCCCATTACCTCATGCACGTCTTTCTTCCGGCCCTGGGGGAAATGGGGGTTAAGGTCAGCATGACCCTGAGCCGCTGGGGCTGGTATCCCCGGGGGGGCGGGGAAGTGCGGCTCACCATGCAGCCGGCGGGCAGGCTCTGTGCCCGGCAGTGGCTCACTCCCCCGGACGCGGCCGCGTTCCAGGCCCTGTCCGCCGCGTCCCGGGTTCCCTACCACGTGATCCAGCGCCAGGGTAAACAGCTTAAGGCGCGGCTGGGCGGTGGGCTGCCGGTGACGGAACTGGAGGCCGAGAGCCTCGATCCGGGGAGTTTTGTGTTTGTTTGGGGGCCGTACGCCGGTTTTCACGCCTTGGGGGCCAGGGGCAAACCTGCGGAGAAGGTGGCCGACGAGGCGGTTGAGGATTTCCTCAGCTATAAAAATCGCCGGGCGGCGCTGGACCGGCACCTGGCCGACCAGATCCTGCTGTACCTGGCCAGGGC
>JBAQHL010000187.1:0-1958 GCA_049288295.1 Desulfobaccales bacterium | reverse complement strand
GCGCTTGGGCACGGCAACTTGGTATAAGGTTAGTTCTTTCGCCAAGCGGGAGCTTGGGAACCAGGATGCAATATCCATCTTGATTCTTCAGCTTCTCTAAGTAAAGCTCCTTTATAATGCTGAAAGCTCAAATCTCGAAACTAAAAACTAACAACTCGAAACTCTAAATGCCCATCCCCTTATCCTACAGCTACCGCAATCTCCTGGCCCGGCGGCTGACTTCGCTGCTCACCGCCGGGGGCATGGGGCTCGTGGTCTTCGTTTTTGCCGCGGCCTTGATGCTCACCGAGGGGCTGCGCCAAACCCTGGTGGCCACCGGCTCCTATGACAACGCCGTGATCTTGCGGGCCGGCAGCGAAACCGAGGTGCAATCTGCGGTGGACCGCACCCAGGCGGGCATCATTTCCTCTCAGCCCGAAGTGGCCATAGGGCCGGAAGGGCCTCTGGTGGCCTCCGAGGCCATTATCCTCATCAACCTCCCCAAGCGGGGCACCGGCCGCCCCGCCAATGTCATGATCCGGGGGGTGCAGCCCCCCTCCTTTGCCCTGCGCCGGGAAGTTAAGTTGGCCGAGGGGCGCTGGTTTAAGCCCGGCTCCAACGAACTGGTGGCGGGCATTCAGGTGGCCCGGCGTTTCGAGGGCGCGGGTCTCGGGGAAAGCCTGCGTTTTGCTATGCGCACCTGGCGCATCGTGGGCATCATGGACGCGGGCAACACCGGTTTTTCCTCGGAAATCTGGGGGGACGTGGAGCAGCTTCTCCAGGCCTTCCGGCGTCCCGCCTTTTCCAGCGTTATTATGCGCCTGCGGGACCCCATGGCCTTTCCTGAACTCAAGGCGCGCCTCGAAGCCGACCCCAGGCTCCCCATGCAGGTGCGCCGGGAAGTGGAGTTCTATGAGGCCCAATCCAAACGGCTGGCGGACTTCATCAGGATTTTGGGGATGGTGCTCACGGGTATTTTCGGGTTGGGCGCAGTGTTGGGGGCCATGGTGACCATGTATGCCCAGGTGGGGGCCAGGATCGGCGAAATCGGCACCATGCGGGCTTTGGGTTTCCCCCGGCGTGATATTTTAATTGCCTTTCTGCTGGAGGCGTCCCTGTTGGGCGTGGCCGGCTGGGCCATCGGTTTGATCCCCGCGTCGCTGTTGAATTTCTACACCCTGTCCACCCTGAACTGGGCCAGCTTTGCCGAGCTCACCTTCCGCTTCCGGCTAACCCCGGGGATCATTCTGGAAAGCCTAATATTTGGCGTGGGCATGGGATTTTTAGGGGGGCTGTTGCCGTCCCTGAAGGCGGCCCGTATGCCCTTGCTTGAGGCCTTGCGGGCTCACTGAGCATAAAGAAAAAGTAGGGCGGCACGCCGGCGGATAAGTGCGGCCCAACCCGCATAACAACGCCCTCATTGAGCTTCAGGGCAAATCTACAGATCCGGCGGTCTTCTGATAACCGGGAGGGACCTCGAAGAGTTTGTCCTCCAGCTTGCCTTCCTTAATGTCCCGGTACTCCACAGAAAATTGGCGTTCAGGGGAGACGGTCTTGATGGGCAGCCCCAATTTGGGGGACACCCAGAAGGTCTGGCGCAGAACTCCCTCGGGGCCGCCCCGCAGCATGACCTCGAGGCGGTCCACCTGATAGCCGCAGATATCCTCGGTCCCGACTTTGCGCTTACTCATGGCTTCGGGGGGAATTTGCAGGAACTGACCCGGGAGGTGTATCCCCAGGGGCATTTCCACGAACCGGTTTTCTGAGGGCATAACCACCCAAATCCGGCTTTTGTCCCGCCGCACGATGGTGATGGTGTGCCCCCGGTCGTCCAGGAATTCCTGGCGCATCTTGCCGTCTTTTACATAGATTTTCCCGGAGGTGTCCCGACCTTGCTCTTTTAAGACCATGGTGGCGGAGAACTCTGCCGCGGCCAGAATGGCAGGCAGGGTCAGGGTCAAAAAGAGGAGGGCAAGGAT
>JBAQHL010000186.1:0-7972 GCA_049288295.1 Desulfobaccales bacterium | reverse complement strand
GGATGGAAACCTGGGTATGGATGAACATGTCAACTCCTGGGGCGGGCGACGGCGAGCCCGGCTTGAAACCCCTGATGAAGCCAGGATATCCTCCCTGGAAATTGAAAGCCGCGCCTAATCCGACTTCGTTAACTTAAAAGGTAACTACCAGGTTATATTTACAAATCCACCCTAACCCCCCTTTAGAAAAGTGGCGATTTTAAGGATTTTTTGGCAACTTAACGTTGCAGTGTTAACGTGGGACCACGAAACCAGCCATTGGCCGCGAGAGCGGCCAGGGACGGACGCCCTACCATAATCTGCTTGTTATTTCTATGGATGAAAACAGCGCCAATTATTTTGATGTATTCCTGGGATGCGATGGGTGTCAGGCCACGGCGGCAAGGAGCTCCCGGGTGAGAAGCTGCAGGAGGGCCAGCACCGCATCCAGGTGCCAGACGCGCTCCAGAGATGCAGGCACCCGGAAGGATACCTGGGCCGGAAATTCCTCATCCGCCAGCCAGAGGATCACTTCCACGGTCAGGCCCGGGAAAATCTCAAAGGCCAGGGCGGCGTCGCCCGCAGCCCGAGGTTCGGCCCCCAATACCTCCCCCGCCCGGAGGAAGTCTGGCCGGTCGCGGCCGAAGTGAATCTCCAGAGGCTCATGAGGAAGGGCATGGGGGCCGCGCTCCATGAAAAAGGTGGCGCCGCCGGTCAGTTCCACAGGGCTCACCAGAGGTCCCAGGGCTGCAGGGTTTACCCGGGAAAGGTATAAAAGAGCGGTGAGACACAAGCGGAAATCCGGCTCCCGGGTCTCGGCCCCGGCCCCTTCAATCTGCAGGGTGCGATTCTGCGGGTCAACGGCAAGAAGACGGTTCAGAAAAGGGAGGCGCCAGGCCCCCTGACTGAAGGCCGCACAGGTGCGTCGGCTCACCTCCGCCGGGGAGAGTTGCGCAAGCTCCAGCCAAAACTCTGCGCTTACTTCCTCACAGCTCTCGTAAAGCACGGTCAACCCACTCTGGATGAGGCCTCATATTACTTCAGTGCAGAAAACAAGTTAAATGTAGAGCAGGCGCCCTCGCCTGCAAAAGAACTGCCGAGGGCGGCTGTTCACCATTTTGTGTTAATCACTTTGTTGCTGTGAGTAATAAGTCAGCCTCAGTTCATTTGCGGACTTTTTGGTATAGTACAATACAAACAGACGGGACAGGAGAAAAAGATAATCCGGAGGGCCTCTCCTTCATACCCTTTTCCTGCCGGCACCGGCGGGATATGGTAGTATAAAAATTTTTGGGGCAGAAAATTCGGGCGGTATCCTGAGGGGATCATCAATTACCCTGGTAAGAGCACGAGGTTATCTGCCCTTCATTTTATTTTCATAAATATCAGCCAGCGGGTGCAAGCAATGCGAAAATTTTATTACCCCCAAAAAGTAGCCGTGATTGGCGTCTCAGAAAACCCCACCAATCTGGGCCGGGGCATTGTCCTCAATATGTTGGAGTCCGGTTACCAGGGAAAAATCTTTCCGGTGGGACCCCGGGGCGGCACGGTTTACGGCCTCCCCATTTATACCCATCTCCGGGAGGTCCCCGAAAAGGTTGATCTGGCCGCAGTGCTGACGCCAGCCCGCTTTGTCCCCCAGGTGGTGGCGGATTGCGGTGAGCTGGGCATCGATCGCATCGTGGTGGAGTCCGGGGGCTTTTCGGAGTTGGGCGAGCAGGGCCGGGCCCTGGAAGCGGAAATCATTAAGCTCATCGAGCGATATAACCTCAGGCTCATCGGCCCCAACGGCCTGGGGGTCATGAACATGGAAATCGGCTTGTCTCTGCCCTTTTCCCAGATTAACCCCACACCCCGGCGGGGCAACATTTCGGTCATTGCCCAAAGCGGCGGGGTGGGCATGCACGTCATCGCCTGGATGACCAAAGAGGGTCTGGGGCTGAACAAATTCCTCAGTTTGGGAAACAAGCTGAACGTCAAGGAAAACGAGGCCCTGGCTTATTTCCTGGAGGACCCCGGCACGGAGATCATCTACCTTTATCTCGAGGGCCTGGAGGATGGCCGGGAGCTTCTGGAAGTGGCGAAAAAGGCCGACAAACCGATTTTTCTCCAGATGCCCAACGTGGTTTCCGAAACCTCGAAGATTGCCATGTCTCACACCGCCTCCCTGGCCACAGACGAAAAGGTGCTGGACGCGGCCTGCCGCCAGGGGAACATCTTCCGGGTGCTGCGCCAGGCAGATTTTCTCAACGCCGCCAAGATGGCCGGCCAGGCAGCGGTCAAGGGCAACCGCCTGGTGATTCTCTCCCGTAGCGGCGGCGAGGCCGTGGTGGCGGCCTATGCCAGCAAGCGCCACGGCTTCATTCTCCCGCCCCTGCCCGCCGATTTGGCCGATTTTATCCTGAATCGCTCCCGGGCACAGATTATCAAGCCCGGCAATCCCATCGACCTGGGGGATATTTTTGACTTCCAGGTGTATGCCCGGGTCATGGATGAGCTTTGCCAAAATCCAGAGGTGGATGCGGTCCTGTTGAACTATGGGCCGGTATACGACCCGGAGCGCCAGGAAGCCCGGGAAATGTTGAGGTATTACCTCCAGAAGTCCCGGTCCCACGGCAAACCTCTGGCCATCAGCGTCTGCGCCAGCCTGGAGGAGGAAGATTTCATCCGGGACGACCTGGGGGTGCCGGTGTTCCACTTCCCGGGAGACGCGGTGCGGTCCCTGGCCTACAGCCGGGATTTTGCGCTGCGGCCTGCCCCGGACGCTGCCGCGCTTGATACGCCTGCCTTTGACTCCGAGCGACTTGGCGGCCTGCTGACTGCGCCGGCCGACGGGGGCTTTCTCCCCATGCCCCAGGCCCTTTCCTTAGTGGAGGCTGCGGGTATTCCGGTAGCGGGGTGGAAGACGGCGGCCACCTCAGACGACGCCTTAAAAGCTTCGGCAGAGCTGGGTTTCCCCGTAGTGCTGAAACTATCGGCACCCTCTCTGGTGCACAAAACCGAGGTTGGCGGGGTTTTGCTTAATCTGGAGGATTTTCCCGGCGTGGCGGCTGCCTATGGGCAACTGGCCGACCTGGCCGCCAAACATCTGCCCCCGGGAGAAGCCTGGGAGGTGGTGGTCATGAAACAGGTGGCCGGCGGCGAGGAAGTGCTGGTAGGCGGCCGGCGGGATCAGGCCTTCGGGCCGCTGGTGGCCTGCGGCGCGGGAGGCATCTGGACCGAGATCCTGGAGGACGTGGCCTTGAGAGTGGCCCCCATCAGCGCCCAAGAGGCCCGGCGCCAGATCCTGGAGACCAAATTCGGGCGCATCCTGGCCGGGGTCAGGGGCCGCCCCCCTGCAGACCTGGACGCCCTCAGCCGGAGCCTGTCGGTGTTGTCCCACCTCATGCAGCGCTTCCCCCACATTCAGGAAGTGGACTTAAACCCGGTGCGGGTCTTTCCGGGAGAGAAAGGCATAGTGGCCCTGGACGCCCGGGTCAGGGTAGGGGAGGGGGGAGAGGGGCTTTAAGCTATAAGCTGTAAGCCTTAAGCTGTAAGCCTTAAGCTGTAAGCTATAAGCTATAAGCTATAAGCTGCGTCTCATGCGACATTAATAGACGTGCAATTTGAAACTCCTATTTAATAGGGTAACTTTGCTGACAAAGAGGATATTTTAAAAATATTTAAAAGCATAAAGCCTAATGCCTGATGCTTATAGCTTATAGCCTTTTGCCATGAGTTTTTTTATCGGTTTGATTGCCGGCGTTTTCGGAGGCCTGGTGGGGCTGGGGGGAGGTGTGGTGATGATCCCCCTCATGGTGCGGTTTTTCAGGTTCAACCAACACCAGGCCCATGGCACCAGCCTGGCGGCCCTGGTGTTTACCGGGCTTACCGGCGCGGCCACCTATGCCCTCAAGGGTAACGTGGACCCCCTGGCTGCGGGACTGCTGGCGGCCACCGCCATCCTTACCGCCAGGTTCGGGGCCCTGTACGCCAACTCCCTGCCGGAGTGGAAGCTGAAAATGTCCTTTGGCTTCTTTGTCATCTTCGTTTCGCTGCTGCTTCTGGCCAAACCCTTATACGCCCAGGTGACCCTGCCCGCCGAGGGTTGGCTGCGCATTGCCATCCTCCTCGCCAGCGGCATAGTCTCCGGCTTTTTCGCCGGGCTCATGGGGGTGGGCGGCGGCTCCATCATGGTGCCGGCCATGGTCCTGTTTTTGGGCTTCAGCCAGCACCTGGCCCAGGGAAGCTCCCTTCTGGCCATGGTGCCGGCGGGAGGCGTGGGGGCCTACACCCACTGGCGCCTGGGCAATGTGGTCACGGCCGTAATCCCGGGCCTAATTGTGGGCATCATTTTGGGCACTTTTGGCGGCGGCACCCTGGCCCAGTGGCTCTCGGAGGCGGCCCTGCGGGTGATCTTCGCCGCAGTGATGATCTGGCAGGGATTGCGGGACATCAGGAAAAGCACGGCTCTGCGGGTGAAATCCCAGGAAGTGGCCTGAACGGCGGGTTCGCTGAGTAAGCCTGAAGGGGGGATGCGTTTCACTTTCCCGCTACCCCTTCTTTAAACCTTGAACTTTACTTTGAACTTTGAATTGAACTTTTCCATGCTGAAGTCTCGCTGCCCGTAAAAAGGACACCCATGAAAGAAATCACCCCCAAAGAACTGGCCGAGCTTATTAAAAAAAGCCAGAAAGCCCTGGCCATCACCGGCGCCGGCATTTCGGTGGAGTCGGGCATCCCCGATTTCAGAAGCCCCGGCGGCCTGTGGGAACGCTACGACATCTTCGAGTATGCCACCATCATGGCCTTTGAAAAAAATCCGGCCAAGGTCTGGGTCATGCTCAAGGAATTGGACCAGATTCTGGTCAAGGCCCGCCCCAATGCAGCCCACTACGCCCTCGCGGCCCTGGAGGAACAGGGGCGTCTTCTGGGCGTCATCACCCAGAATGTGGACAACCTGCACCAGGAGGCGGGCAGCCAGAAGGTCATCGAGTACCATGGCAACGCCCATCACTTTGTCTGTGTGAATTGTAAGGGTGATTGGCCCCGGGAGGCCCTGGATCTCAGCCAGACCCCTTTGTACTGCTTTTGCGGCGGCCTCATCAAACCCAATGTGATCTTTTTCGGCGAAGCCATTCCCGATGAGGCCATGTTCAAGGCCAACGCCTGGGCCCTGGCCTGCGACCTTCTGCTCTTGATCGGCTCCTCCATGGAGGTGGCCCCGGTCAACATTCTCCCCCAGGTGGCCAAAAACCAGGGCGCGGTCATCGTGGAAAACAACCTGGCGCACACCCGTCTCACCCCCTATCTTACCGACTACTTCCTGCCGGGCCCGGCAGCAGAGGTCTGGCCGGAGGTGATGCAGGCTCTAAAAGTCTAGAGGAAAGAGATGAATAAGGCTGAAGCCACAAGTTTGCTGGAAGAATTTCTGGCTGGCCTGAAAAAGCACTCCCGGGAAAAACTGGTGGGGCTCCTCTCCAATCCCGTATGCATTGAAAAGACGGGCAAAAACGGCGCGGTCTATCAGATCGAATATGAAGCGCTCTGGGACAACGAACCCGGCCAGGTTTTGCGAATCATCGCCTCCATCGACGACGGCAGGTTCCTGAGCGCCCTTTTGCCGGTGACTTCAGGATTCCTGGTGGCGCCGTCAGGCGAGATCATTGAGTGAGAACGCCATGACCATGCACGTCAGATTTAGAGAGAAGATTGACTCCTATCATGAAGACCGGGCCATGGTGCCCATGGTGGACGCCCATATCCACCTGGTCACCTTTTTCCAGGATACGGAAGGGCTGGGCAGTCTGCTTCAGGCCATGCAGGCAGGCAATATTATCAGGAGCGTGGTGTGCGGCCTGGCGGTCAAAAAGAAATGGGAATATTTCGAACTCCACAAACCCTCCTATTATCTGGACGACGACGCCAAGTGTTACTATTGGCCCGCCACCGACGAGATCGTGGCCCACGAGTATTTAAAACTCACCCCGGAGGAACAGCAGCTTATGGCCCCCACCCTCTGCGGCTTTAATCCCACGGACCTGTCCTGCATCGACTACATCGAGTATATGTTTGAGAAATATCCTTTCTGGAGGGGTATCGGGGAGATTTTGTGCCGGCACGACGACCTCACCGGCCTGACCATGGAGGAGACCGCCCGGGCCAACCACCCGGCCCTGGAGAAGGTGTACCAATTTTGCGCCCAAAAAGGCCTGCCCCTGGTGCTCCACCAAAACAGCTCTTCTGTGGGCATTCATTATGAATATGAATACGTTCATGAATTGCGGGATGTGTTGGACCGCCACCCCGACACCACCATTGTCTGGGCCCACTGCGGCGGTTCTCGCCGGGTGTCCCACCCCCAGTATTTTCGCATGGTGAGCGGCATGCTGCATGAGTATGGTCAGTTGCACGTGGACTTGTCCTGGGTGGTCTATGACGATATCGTCTGCAAACCCCGCCGCCACGACCAGGAACGCCTGGTACCGTTAAAAGGCTGGATTGAAGAGGTTGTCCTGCCTTTTTCCGAGAGAATCACGATAGGCAGCGATCTGTGCGGCAAATTCGCCCAACAGGGGCGGAACCTGGCCCGCTACAACGGCCTTTTGGCGAGTCTGCCGGAGGAGGTCCGGGACCGGGTGGCCCGCCTGAATGCCGAGAGGTTGTGGTTTGGGGGGGAAAATAGCCGGCCAAATGAAAAGGAAGGGTAGGGGCTCGGCTTGCCGCTCCCCCATCGGGCATGGCAAGCCATGCCCCTACGACAGGAAATTACTTTTGGCAACCGCCATAATTGGTATCATACCGAGTTGCAATCTTTAGACAATTTATTGTAGCCGCAAGCTTCAGCCTGCGCCTCCACAGGCTGGAAAGCCTGTGCCACCGTATGACTGCAAACCGGTATCAGGCGCCTCGCCTTCCCTCAAAGTTATGAGGGCGGGTTTGAAACCCGCCCCTACAGCCTTCTTGGCCTTTCTTTGGCTTGAGTTTGCCCATCTTATTTCTTGGGCTTTTTCAAGTTCCTGGCCAGAAAAAGCGCGGCCAGCAGGTTGGCGAAACTGAACACCTGGTAGGCCGGCGAGTTGAGATCATAGTTGCCTGAAATGTTCATCATGTCCACGCATATTTCCAAAAATCCCATATCTTATTTATTCTGCCTTTCTGCTGAAGGTTAGGCCGCCGGTATCCCTGTCCGCCAGGATGGTATCTCCCTCCTTGAATTCGCCGGACAGGAGTTTGGGGGCCAGTTGGTCCTGCACGTGGCGCTGGATGGCCCGGCGCAGGGGTCTGGCCCCATAGACCGGGTCATAGCCCGTTTCCGCCAGAAAATCTTTGGCCTTATCGGTAAGTTCCAGGTTGATGTGACGCTCTTCCAGGAGCTTTTTCAACCTGGCCATTTGCAGGTCCACGATCTGGCGGAGCTGCGCCAGCGTCAGGCGCTGGAAGATCAGGATGTCATCCACCCGGTTTAAGAACTCGGGCCGGAAATGAAGCCGCAGGGCCTCCATGACCCGGTCTCTCAGCTGGGCCTCGTTCACCGCCTCTGCGATGTACTGGCTGCCGATGTTGCTGGTCATGATGACGATGGTGTTCTTGAAATCCACGGTGCGGCCCTGGCCGTCGGTGAGGCGGCCGTCATCCAGGATCTGGAGCAGGGCATTGAAGACTTCCGGGTGGGCCTTTTCGATTTCATCGAAGAGCACCACGCTGTAGGGCCGGCGGCGCACCGCCTCGGTGAGCTGGCCCCCCTCCTCGTAGCCCACGTAGCCCGGGGGCGCGCCGATGAGGCGGGAAACCGTGTGCTTCTCCATGTATTCGCTCATGTCCAGGCGCACCATGGCGTGTTCGTCATCAAAGAGGAACTCGGCCAGGGCCCGGGCCAGCTCGGTTTTGCCCACGCCGGTGGGACCCAGAAAGATGAAGGAGCCCAGGGGACGGTTGGGGTCCTGGAGGCCGGAGCGGGCCCGGCGCACGGCGTTGGATACCGCCTGCACCGCCTCTTCCTGGCCCACCACCC
>JBAQHL010000185.1:0-3776 GCA_049288295.1 Desulfobaccales bacterium | reverse complement strand
GGATAAGGTGAAGCCCGCCAGGCTGGCCACGGAAACCGCCGGGATCTCCCGGATGGCCTGGACGGTGTCCAGGTGAAATTCGGTTGGGGGCAGTTGGCGGCGGAATTCCAGGACAGGTTTAATTATGGTGACGTCGCCGATTAAGGCCAGGTCCTCATTGAAGTTCCTTTTCACGTCCTGTCCCATGGTGATTATAGAGATAAAGCCCGCCACCCCGACGGCAATAGCCAGGACCACGCCAAGGTAGCGCCGGCGGTGGCGGACTATCTGACGCAGGCTTACCCGCAGAAGATCATCAAACCGCAACTTGGTTCAATCCTTGGATGTCCAGGTTAGGGGGTGTGTGCGGCGCAAAAGGAAAAAAGTTGTAATATTCAGCTCCTTGGCGATGGTGGCTCCCATCTATTTATAAGATAATCTCACATGGAGATCAATCTTGTGAGCTCCAAAAGGGGATGCACTAAGGTATTAAAAGGAGAAGCCCTTGAGGTGTCGCTCCCTGCTCTTTTTCTGCAAATTCCAGCCATAGAAATCCTATCCCTGAATGGCCTTGATATCATGAAACCCGATGGTCAGTGGAATTATCAGGCCGGTTCCCGGGGAATTCTGGAAAAAATAGGCGGCTTCAGCACATTGCAAATGGGGATGGTTTTTACACGGTGTAAAAAATTCTGGCACTATTTTGGGGCCCCGAACACACCCTGCCATGAGACCTATCCCTCATAAGCCGGCGTATTCATATCATAATCGAATTCACCCCGGAGTCGGCCGCCAGCCCTCGGGGCGCCGGGGAAAACGTCCGGTTGGCCGGGCAACTGCACCTGGAGCCCGCTGAACAGGGTGCCGGCGCTCCACAAGGTCGGTTTAGCCGCCATTGGCACCGAATTTGCTCTCTTTTTCTGAAGGCAGATTTGCTCAGCCGATTTTTGCACAGCCCGTGAGCGAGGTTTGGGAGAAGTTATGAGCAATTTTTTCCATCGCCTGAAAGGCCTTTTTTCTAAAGCCCCCCCTGCTTCCCTTGAAGAACTCCGGGAGAATTTTCGCAAAAAATACCATGCCTTCAGAATGCTGCTGGCTGCCAATAATGCCGCCCTGCATCTCATGACCGAGCTGGAGCTGGCCCTCCAGGGCACCCAGAGCTTCGGCATGACCTTTATCAGGTCCCACTCCACCGCGATCAGCGTGAATGTCTTCTCCATCATCAAATATCTCAATGAACTGACGAACAACAAGTATGCGGGCCTGGAGCCGGTCTTTGCCGCCATCCAGTCCCGGCTTGAAGCGATTTTGTCGAAACGGCCCGCCATGCCGCTTGAGGAGCTGGTGCTGCCCCTTGCCTCGGTCAACAAAGAGATGGCCGACAGCGTGGGCGCCAAAATGGCCAACGTGGGGGAACTGCAGAACAACGTGCCGGGCATCGCCGTGCCGGAGGGTTTTGTGGCTACGGTGGCGGCTTATGAGCTCTTCCTGTCCCACAATGAACTCACCGACGAAATCAACCGCCGCATCCAGTCCATGGAAATAGAGGACATGGCCACAATTTACCGGCTGAGTTCCGAAATCCAGATGGAGATCATCAATTCAGAGATGCCCCCGGCCCTGGGCGAGGCCATCACCGGGGCTTACCAGGCCCTGGCCGCGGCCTTGGGACCGGACTTGCGGGTGTCCCTGCGCAGTAGCGGCATTGGCGAGGATAGCGAGAACATTTCCTTTGCCGGGCAGTACCGTTCCGAGCTGAATGTGAGCCCGGCCAGCCTTTTTGAGGTCTATAAGGAGATTTTGGCCAGCAAGTATGCCCCCACGGCCATCACCTACCGTCTGAACAAGGGCATTCGGGATGAAGATGTGGCCATGTGTGTGGGTTTTATGCGCATGGTGGATGCAAAAGCCGGCGGGGTCACCTATTCCCGCAACCCCACCGATATCAGAAGCGACGAGATCTTCATCAATGCGGTGCACGGTCTGGCCAAGCTGGTGGTGGACGGCAGCGGTTCTCCGGACTTATGGATCATCTCCCGCACCGCCCCCCTCGCCATTGTGGCCAAGGAAATTTCCAACAAGCAGCAAAAATACGTCTGTCTTCCCGAGGAAGGCGTCTGCCGGGAAATAATCGATGAAGAAGGCAAACAACCAGCCCTCACCGATGAGCAGGCTTTGGAGCTGGCCAGCCTCGCCCTGCGCCTGGAGGAGCATTTTAAGAGCCCCCAGGACATTGAATGGTGCATAGATACTGAGGGCCGCCTCTTTATTCTCCAAAGCCGCCCCTTGAAACAACTGGACCTGGAAAGCCGCCCGGAGGCTGAGGCGCCGGTGTCCGCTGACCACCCCCTCATCTTGCGGGGGGGCCAGATGGCCAGCCCCGGGGTGGGGGCTGGCGTTGCTTATCTCGTGGCCACCAACGCCGATCTCCTGAGCTTTCCCGAAGGCGCGGTGCTGGTCACCGCAGTCCCCCATCCCCATTGGGCGCCCCTTCTGTCCCGGGCCGCGGCGGTGGTGACCGACCGGGGCGGCATCACCGGCCATTTGGCCAATGTGGCCCGGGAATTCCGGGTGCCGGCGCTGTTCAACACCGGCGACGCCACCCAGAAGATCAGCCCCCAGGCGGTTATTACGGTGGATGCCGACGGCATGACCATTTACCAGGGCCGGGTGGAGAGCCTGCTGGTAAGCTCCGCCCAACGGACCAGCCTCATGAAGGGCACCCCGGTCTATGAGACCCTCCAGGAGGTGCTGGCCGAAATCAGCCCCTTAAACCTCACCGATCCTGACGGTCCGGAGTTCAGGACGGCAAACTGCAGGACTCTTCATGACATCACCCGCTTCGCCCACGAGGTGGCGGTGCGGGAGTTGTTTGATTATGAAGCCAACAAGGAGCTGTCCAAGCATTTCATCAAGCGCCTGGTCACCGATGTGCCCATGCAGTGGTGGGTGCTGGATTTAGAAAACGGCTTTAAGGAGGACGTGCCGGGAAAAGAAATTCGCCTCGGCAACATCGCCTCCATCCCCATGCTGGCCCTGTGGCAGGGGATCACCGCGGTGAGATGGGAAGGCCCGCCGCCCGTGGATGCCAAGGGTTTCATGTCCGTCCTGGCCCAGTCCGCCAGCCAGCCCCAGTTGGAGGCCGCAGGCCCCGGGTTTTTTGCCAACCTCAATTATTTCATGATTTCCAAGCAGTTCTGTCACCTGTCCTCCCGCTTCGGGTTTCATTTTTCCACGGTGGAGGCCCTGGTGGGAGAGGATCAGCACGAAAATTTTCTGCGTTTCGCCTTCAAGGGCGGGGGGGCCGATTTCAACCGGCGCCTGGGCCGGGCCCGGCTGGTGCAGGAGATTTTGGCACAGTATCACTTCAAGGTGGATATCAAGGGGGATTCGCTCTTTGCCCGCCTGGAAGACGAGCCCATGGACTACATGCTGGGGCGCTTGCGCCTCCTGGGCTACATGAGCGTCCACACCCGGCAACTGGACATGGTCATGATGAACCCGGCCCAGGTGGGTCATTACCACCACAAAATCATCGAGGATATAGAGAAATACGTCCTGCCATCACCCCAGGAAAAACCCCAATCCCTGCCCGACGCCCAGGTTTGATTAATAACAACCAAAATCTGGGCAGATCCTCATGACCTTGGATATAGGTATGATACCCATATCAACCCGTTTAATTAATATATTGGTGGATTGATAGAGAGCAGGTATACGTAACAATACCCCTTCCTGCTCTACCGCCCCCAAGACTCTCTTTCAGGCCCGACATTTGATCTTCTAATCTTTTTGGT
>JBAQHL010000184.1:0-1597 GCA_049288295.1 Desulfobaccales bacterium | reverse complement strand
CAGGAGCCCCAGGGTGACCGTGGTTTTGCCCACCCCGCTCTGGGGGCCGGCAATGACCAGGCCTTTGGATGCCCTCACGGCTTGTCCTCCCCCCAGGCCTGGGGGTGGAGAAATCTGGCCAACTGCTGCACTGCCTGCCCCGACCTGGGCCCGGGCCGGGAAAACAGACCCTGGTCCACCACCAGGACCCGGCGGTTTTTCACCGCGCTGAGTTCCTGGTAGTTGGGGCGGGAATAGATGTCTTCCGGACTGCGGTTCATGGGCCCTTGCTGGATGACGTAAACTTCAGGGTCGGCCTGGAGGAGCGCCTCCAGACCGAAAGGCACCAGTTTTTCCGGGCTTGGCACGACGTTCACCCCGCCGGCCCGGGTGATGATGTCCTCGATGATGGATCCTTGTCCCGCGGCCAGGAGATTGTGATAGCGGACCTCAAAAAAGACCCGGGGAGGCTGGCGTCCGGTGACCCGGCGGGCCACTGCCGCGAGCTCTTTCTCTAGGCGGTCCACCAGCTGGCTGGCTGCGGCCTCCCGCCCCGTGAGGATACCCAGCCTCTTGATGGAACTGAAGAGGCCGGCAAAATCATCAGGCGCGAACATGGCTACCTTGACGCCCTCCCTCTCCAGCCGCTCCAGGGCCGGCATGCCCTTGCTCACCCCGCCCTGGACCACCAGATCGGGCCGGAGCGCCACGATCATCTCCACGTTGGGCTGGAGATGGGTCCCCACCGCGGGGATCCCCGGCGCAATCTCGTCTCCCTGGGTCCGGCCCACCAGCCGCTCGGCCAGTCCCAGTTCCTGCAAAATTTCCGTCAGCCCGCCGTTGAGGGAGACAATTCTCTGGGGAGGCGCACTCAACTGCATGGTCTGGCCGCGGTCGTCTTTGACCTGGAGATCCGCAGCCTGAGCCGGTCCCAGCAAACCAAGGACCAGCACCAGCACCAAAATTCGGCGCCTCATCCGGAGGCCCTCTTGGTTGCAGCCTCCTGCCCGCCCAGGCTGGCAAATGGAGGCAGCATCACGGCGTAGGGCCGTTGATGGGCCGGATGTCTCACCACTTCCATGGCCGTATCGTACACCTGGTTCAGGGTCTCGGAGGTAAACACCGTGTCCGTGGGACCATCCTGGAAAAGGCGCCCATCCTTGAGGAACATCAGCCGCCCGCAATAAAGGGCCGCCAGGTTCAGGTCGTGCATGGCGCAGATGACGGTGACTCCCAGGGATTCGTTCAAGTGTTTGAGAACTTCAAATATCTCAAGTTTTTTGCGGACATCCATGGAGGAGGTGGCTTCGTCCAGGAGCAAAATTTCCGGGGTCTGGGCCAGGGCCCGGGCCACCACCACCCTTTGGCGCTCGCCGCCGGAAATCTCGGTCACCGGCCGCTCCTGCAAGGCAGTGGTGGAGGTCTGATCCATGGCCGTGAGGGCTGCCAGGAGGTCTTCATCTCCCAGGCTCTGCCAGCGGCGCCGGTGCGGGTACCTGCCCATGAGCACCAGTTCAAAGCAGGAAAAGGGAAAGCGCACCTCGGTGGATTGGGGCACCACGGCCAGACGCCGGGCTCGCCGCCGGCTGGGGATATCCTGCAAAAGAACCTTGTCCAT
>JBAQHL010000183.1:0-4256 GCA_049288295.1 Desulfobaccales bacterium | reverse complement strand
GTAGGTGAGGTTCTTGCAAAACTCATTTTATGTCATCCTGAGCGCAGCGCAGGATCTAGATTCTTCAGTCGCTTCGCTCCCTCAGAATGACAATTTTTTGGAGAGGACAATTTTGCAAGAAGCTCGGTATTAAAAGGGTTTCATTTTCAGCCCTGGTCTCCCTTGCCACCTTCGGGTTTGGCCTCTAACAGCTGGCGGATTTCTTTCATAAAATCGGTGGCGTCCGTGAAGTGACGATACACGGAAGCGAAACGCACGTAAGCCACTTCATCCAGTTCCCGCAATTTGTTCATGACCCGCTCCCCGATCCAACTGGAGGGCAGTTCCCGCTGGCCGCTCTCCAGCAACTCCCGCTCCAGCTCATCCAGGAACTGCTCGATGGCGTCGATGGACACCGGGCGCTTCTCACAGGCCTTTTTGAGGCCCTCGTAAAGCTTGGTCCGCTGGAAGGGTTCCCGCCGTCCATCCTTCTTGATGATGAGCGGCATGGTCTCTTCCACCTGCTCGTAGGTGGTGAAGCGCCGCTGGCAGTTGAGGCACTCCCGGCGCCGCCGGATGGCGTTGGCTTCCCGGCTGGGACGGGAGTCAATGACCTTATTCTGGGTGCTGTGGCAGAAAGGGCAGCGCATGAGAAAGCCAGGGCTGGACGCCGCCTGACGGGGCTTATTCCAGGGGCCGGGAGAGGCTCACACCTCCCACTCCTTGGCAAAGAGGGGGAAGCTCCGGCAAAACTCATGGACCTGGGCGTGCAGCCTGATCAGGTTGTCCGGGGCATCGGGTTTGGAAAGGGCCTGGTGAATAAAGTCCGCAATGGTGTGCATCTCCGGTTCCTTCATGCCCCGGGTGGTGACGGCCGGAGTGCCCAACCGGATGCCGCTGGTAATGGTCTTGGGTTGGAGGTCAAAGGGGATGGCGTTTTTGTTCACGGTGATGCCCGCCAAACCCAGAGCCTCCTCCGCCACTTTGCCGGTGAGGCCGATGGGGGTGAGGTCCACCAGGATGAGGTGGGTGTCCGTCCCCCCGGCCACCAGGCGGTATCCCAGCCTGAGAAATTCCTGGGCCAATACGTAGGTGTTGGCCAGTATCTGCTTCTGGTAGCGGCGGAAATTCGGGGAAAGCGCTTCTTTTAAGGCCACCGCTTTGGCGGCGATGACGTGCATGAGGGGCCCCCCCTGGATGCCGGGGAAGACCTGGCTGTCCAGGGTTCGGGCGTATTCCGGGCGGGCGATAATAAACCCTCCCCGGGGGCCTCGCAGAGTTTTATGGGTGGTGCTGGTAACAAACTCGGCCACCGGCACCGGGGTAGGGTGCAGGCCGGCGGCCACCATGCCCGCAATGTGGGCCATATCCACCAAGAGATAGGCCCCCACGTCCCGGGCTATTTCGGCAAAGCGGTTAAATTCCAAAGTGCGGGGATAGGCGCTGGCTCCGGCCACAATGAGCTTGGGGCGGTGATTTTTCGCCAACTGGGCCAAGACGTCAAAATCTACCTGCTCGGTGTTCCGATCCACACCATAGGTAACGGCCTTGTAAAGTTTTCCCGAGAAAGTTACCGGCGCACCATGGCTCAGGTGCCCGCCGTGGGCCAGGTCCATGCCCATGAGGGTGTCCCCGGGCTTGAGAAAGCCGAAGTAAACCGCCATGTTGGCCTGGGTGCCGGAGTGGGGCTGAACATTGGCGTATTCTGCATCAAAAAGCTGTTTGGTCCGCTGAATGGCAAGTTCTTCAGCGGTATCCACGTTTTCGCAGCCGCCATAATACCGCCGCCCCGGGTAGCCCTCCGCATACTTGTGAGTCAGCACTGAGCCTTGAGCAGCCCGCACTGCGGGGCTGACAAAGTTTTCCGAGGCGATAAGTTCAAGCTGCCCCAACTGGCGCTGGCATTCCCGTTCAATCACCCCATAGATTTCCGGGTCGGTGTGAGACAGGTCCTCCATAAAAGGACAACTTTTCAAAGGAGGTTTTTCCATAGTCTTAGCTCAATCGGTGTTGGTCCGTGGCCCTGCCAGTTGTTCCAAAAGATCCAATCGATCCTGGTGTCGCCCACCGTCAAAGGGCGTGGTTAGCCAGGCGCGCACGATCTCCCGGGCCAGTTGGGGACCGATCATCCGGCCTCCCAGGACCAACAGGTTGGCGTCATTGTGGCGGCGGCTCATGACCGCCGTGGAAACATCGTGGCACAGGGCCGCCCGGATGCCCGGAAAACGGTTGGCGATAATGCTCATGCCCAATCCCGTGCCGCAGATCAAAATACCCCGATTGTTGGGTTGGGAAAGGACTTCGTCCACTACTTTTTTCCCGAAAACCGGGTAATGCACCGACTCATCGGAATTGGAGCAGCCCAGGTCTTTCACCTGCACCCCGAGTTCGGTAAGCACATTGACCACTTCGGTCTTTAACTGATAACCGGCGTGATCACAGGCGATGGCGATAACTTCCGCCTCAGGCCCGCTTTTTGATGAAATTGATGACATCTCCCACAGTCCTTAGCTTTTCGGCCTCATCGTCAGCGATTTCAAAGCCGAACTCCTCTTCCATGGCCATGATCAATTCAACCAGATCCAGAGAATCAGCCCCCAAATCATCGATGAATACTGCGTCAGGTGTCACCTCGGCGCGATCCACCCCCAACTTTTCGGCCACAAGGGCGCTCACTTTCTCCTCAATGTTCATCTAAACAACCTCCTCATGGTTATGCCATCAGCATCCCGCCATTCACATGCATGACCTGGCCGGTGATATAAGCTGCCTGATCCGAAGCCAGAAAGGCAACGGCGTAAGCCACTTCTTCAGGGGAACCGAAGCGGTTCAGGGGAATTTGCGCCAACATGGCCTCCCTGACCTTTTCGGGTAAATTTTGGGTCATGGCCGTTTCAATAAAACCGGGGGCCACGGCGTTGACTGTGATGTTGCGGCTGGCCAACTCCCGGGCCGCTGACTTGGTAAGCCCCACCAGGCCTGCCTTGGAGGCCACGTAGTTGGCTTGGCCGGCGTTGCCCATCATCCCCACGATAGAACTAATGTTAATTATTCGTCCAAAGCGCTGCTTGATCATGGGCCTGGCTGCGGCCTTGAGGCAGTTAAAGGCGCCCTTGAGATTCACGGAAAGGACCAGGTCCCAGTCCTCTTCTTTCATGCGCACCAAAAGCTGGTCCCGGGTGATGCCGGCATTGTTAACCAGGATGTCCAGGCGGCCGCTTTCCTTGATAATGTCCTCGATGGCCTTCTCAACCTGAGCCAGGTCCGCCACATTGAACTGCAGGTAGGCAGCCTTGGCCCCATTGGCCTCCACCTCCCGGACGGTCTCCTGGGCCTCCTCCACAGGGAGCAAATCATTCAGGAAGATCATCCGGTCCGGTTGGGCCAGGGCCAGGGCGATGGCGCGGCCAATGCCCCGGGCCGCGCCGGTTACCAGGGCGACTTGTGCAATACTTGTCATGACTTCCAAACATGCACCTTCGAACTATGCTGCGTCCCGCTTGAAAACGGCTGCCATCCCTACCCATACCTACCAACACATAACATTAAATAAAATTGAGAAAAAAGGGAAGGGGGTAAATGCGGGAATAAGGATTTAAGTAGCAAGATTAAAAACCCCGGCGCGCTGACCTCCTAGGCCCGGTCTTTCCTGATTTCCTGGATGAGGGCCGGCAGGATTTCGAAGAGATCCCCCACCAGGCCGATATTGGCCACCTTGAAAATGGGCGCTTCTGGGTCCCGGTTGATGGCCACGATAAAATCGCTCCCCTGCATGCCCACCATGTGCTGGGCCGCGCCGGAGATGCCCACGGCAAAGTACAGCTTGGGGGAAACGGTCTTGCCCGTTTGGCCGATCTGGTGGGCGTAGGGGATCCAGCCCGCGTCCACCGCGGCCCGGGTGGCCCCCACCGTGCCGCCCAGGAGGTCGGCCAACTCCTCCAGCATGCGGAAGTGCTTGCCCTCTTTGAGGCCCCGGCCGCCGGCCACGATGACTTCGGCCTCGGACAGGGGCAGGCGTTCGGTGATTTCCTCCACGGTTTTCACGAACCGGCTCGGGGCGGGGGCGCCAAGCGAGGTCAACTCCACCCGGATGACCGGGCCGTCCTGGGGATGGGGCTCCGCCAGGCGCTTGAACACGCCGGGGCGGGCCGTGGCCATCTGGGGGTAGGTGCGGGGGGTGATGATGGTGGCCATGATGTTCCCCCCGAAGGCCGGGCGGGTTTGCAGGAGCAAACGTTTCTCCACATCAATGGCAAACGCGGTGCAGTCCGCGGTGA
>JBAQHL010000182.1:0-2340 GCA_049288295.1 Desulfobaccales bacterium | reverse complement strand
TGAGACCTGCTCGGCTACGCCAGATCCAGGACCAGGGTGGTGGGGATTAACCGGGTAAGCCACTCCTCTTGAAGGTCACTAAGACTGAGGCGGATGAGGAGAATGGCGAGACCTGCCTGTGCATCTTGGCCTGACTGGTAAGACCGTTCTATTTTTTTGCCAACAGGGTGATGGCCTTCTCTATATCAGTCTTTTGGTCATAACCACCTAAAAAGATGCGGTAAACTTTAGCCCCGGATTCTTGGGTCTCCCGGACGACAAGGCGCACCTGGCGTTCTTGTAGATGCTTCAGGGCTTGTTGACGCGCGGCATCGCTCAGATACGTATCGTAATAAGCATAATACTTACCGTCGGGTAAGCTAACAATTTTGTCGGTGTTTGTTATGGATGGCAAGATCAACTTTTGACCAGCATAAATGAGATTTTGCGAAGTTATGGTCGGATTTGCCAGGAGGACTGCAGCAAAGGCTAGGTCTTTATTATTCCCCCGGTAGTACTTGCTGAGAATGCGAGTGAGGTTGCCATCTTCATCACTAACCTGGTGGGTCTGGAACAGGGGGGCAGTCCGCTCAGGTGTGGGCGTTTCCGGGGCCGACTCCGCTGAGGGTTGAGGTTCGGTCACCTGGGGGGATATCGCCGGGGCAGCAGCCTGCTCGGGTTTGGGCGCTGCCAGGGCTGACTCCACCGAGGGTTGAGGTTCGGGCACCCGGGGGAATGTCGCCGGGGGATCCACCGCGGTTGCCTCCTTCGGGGGGATGATATCCCGAACAATGTGTGGTGAGGTCTGGTTCGTCTGTTGACTGACAAGATCTGAACTGGTTTGCCCCTGGGTAAGCGGTTGAAAATGCGCCTTGTGTATGCCCTGGAGCACCTGTCGGGACAAGTCACTCTGACCCAGGGCAAACCCTATGACCAGAGAAGCTAGGCAGGCTGCTGCCCAAAGCCAGGGAAGACGACTTCTTTGGGGCGCAGCGGCTGCTGGGGAGACACAAATAGTATCGGTTTGTAGGGCTTCCCAGGCCCTTGTCAAAATCTGGCGATTCACCTTTTTCTGGCCCTCGGTCATGCAAATCAGCAGGGCATTGTCGCAAAGATGGTTAATACTGCGAGGGAATCCACCGGTAAGGTCGTAAACCACTTTTGCACAATTCTCGGTAAAGCAGGCGAGAAAGCTTGACCCGGCTTTGCCCAAACGATGATCCATGTAAGCTTGAGATTCGGCTTGGGTCAAGGGGGATAAAAAGCGGTTGATATTAATGCGCTGGCGCAGTGGACGCATGGCATGGCAGCTGAGCTTCTCGCTCACTTCATTCTGCCCCACCAGCAAGATCTGTAAGAGTTTCCCCTCCCAAATTTCAATATTGGAAAGGAGGCGTATCTGCTCCAAATTTTCATCGGAGAGTTGCTGAGCTTCATCAATGATCAAGAGGTAATCAATCCCTTGTTGCCTGGCTGCCAGTAAAGCCTCTTTCATCTGATCGACTAATTCGAGGATATTCTCTTTTGCGTCGGTGATTCCCAAGGACCCAGCAATAAACTTGACGAGGTCCAAGTGGCTGAAAGACGGGTTAGGAATGGAAATGGGGTGAACCTGGCTTGGCATTATGGTCAGAAGGCGATGGATCAGCATGGTCTTCCCGGTCCCCACATCTCCACATACCAAAGCCAGGCCCTTCTTTTCCTTGACAAAATAGAAAAGGGCTGCCAAGACCTCTGTGTGGCTTTCAGAGAGAAAGAGGAAGCGCTGGTCCAGATTATTTTCAAAAGGCGATTCGGAGAACCCGAAATAAGCATTATACATGAATAAAAATCCTCAAGCTCATTATCACCGCATGTGACATCCAAGTCAACAACAGGGAAGCTCCCCTTTGATTTGCTGGGGGAGAACAGGCCGAGAAGGGCTCCGTTTGCTCCCCTGGGTCTCTTGGTTCTCCTCAATGAGCAGTCAGTGCTTTACCCCGATCAATTATTACACTCGAAGCTATGAACAGCTCCCTTACCCACGGGAATTTTCTCGACCTAACCCATGATCTTTGCGATTTTCTTGACAATTTCCTTGGTCTCCTGATCAAACTGGTCCGCATTATTTGGTGGACTCTCTCCCTCTTGGTTGGGCAGAGAGGGGTTGCCCAAGCCATTCCTCACCTTATTATCCTCCTCCAGCATACCACTTGCAAGGGACATGGGGCCATCGGCTGCAGGTGGCGGCGCCACCGGTCCTTTCTCCCGGAAAGCGACGGCCAGAGGCTGGAACAAGATTTCCGTCTCCCGGCAAAAGATCAGAATTTTATCCCTACCCTGGTGCTCCACCCAGGAACCGATAACCTCCAGGTCTATGAG
>JBAQHL010000181.1:0-4131 GCA_049288295.1 Desulfobaccales bacterium | reverse complement strand
GTGTGGGCCGGCTCAAACCGGACCTGGTCTAAAATTTTGGTGACCACCCCGACCCGGCCCCGCCATTCAGGGGGGGCAGAATCCACGGTGACGTGAACCCGGATGTCAAATCGTCCCCGCCAGGTTTCCAGTTCCCGGTAATATAGAATGTCCTGGGGAGACCGGGCCCCGTAAATCAACTCGATGTTGCCATAAGCGGCCCGGTGGGCCAGGGCGTGGTAAATGGCCGGCCTTAAGGGCGCCAGCCCCAAACCGCCGGCCACGATGACCAGGTCCTGGCCTTCGGCCTCTGCCACCGGCCAGGCAGTGCCGAAAGGACCACGCACCCCCACGAGCTCTCCCTGACCAAGCCGGCACAAAGAGCGGGTGGCCGCACCCACGGCCCGTATGGTGTGGATGAGGCGCTGGGGTTCATCCGGATTGCCGCTGATGGAGATAGGCGCTTCCCCGATCCCCATGGCAGTGAGCATGTTGAACTGGCCCGGCATAAAGGGCCATTCAGAACCAGAGCCCGAGGGTGTCAGGGTCAGGGTGAAGGTGTCCGAGGTTTCCCGGCGGCGGCCCGCCATTCGAAAGAAATGAGGCGCCAGGAGGCCGTCGGGCTCAAGCACTTGGAAGGTCGGTTTTTCAGGTTCAGGTGCCATACATATCCACCAACTGGAGCTTGGTGACCCGGAACTGCACTGCCAGGTGATGCGCATAGCGTTTCATGAGCTCATAGCCCAGATCGTGATCCGCCTCACATTTTTGCACCAAAGCTTTGACGTCCAGGGCCACGGTCCGGGTGACCCGACGGGCCCTGGCATCGAGGTGCCAATGATAGGGTTTGTCGAAACCCAGCCAGCCCAGCACCTCCCCCTCATCCACCGTGGTGGTGGTAAGAGGCCCTCTCCGGGCGGAGAAGATCTCCACCGACACCGAGCCGCTGAGAATTACATAAAAATCACGGGCTTCCTCATTTTCCCGGCACAGAAAATCACCGGCTTTAAATTGCATCCACCGGCCGCAGTCGGCCAGGGCTGCCAGGTGTTGGGGGGCCATCCCCTTAAAGAACGGATGAGCCGCCAGCACGGCTTCCATCGTTTCCATGGTTTTTCTCCTGGGCCAACTCAAGCGATAAGTAAAAAGGAAAAAAAAAATCAAAAAACAAAATCTTCAAAATTTTCAAAACATCCGGATTCTAATCGATCAGTTTTAACCCGCGTTATCGCTTTTTGCCTTTTTACTTTTGCCCTTTTACTTTAGCGCGGCTGCCTGTAATGAGCGAACCTCCTGGGTGAGGTCAATGCCCACCGGACACCAGGTAATACAGCGGCCGCAGCCTATACAACCCAGGCAGCCGAACTGATCCACCCAGGTGGCCAGCTTATGGGTCAGCCACTGGCGGTAACGGGACCGGGGGCTCGGCCGGATGGCACCGCCGTGAATATAGGAATGATCTACAGAAAAGCACACCTCCCAGCGGCGCCGCCGCTCCGCCACCTGGCCGGTGACGTCCAGAGAGTCCTGGTAATTATGGCAGAAGCAGGTGGGGCAGGTTATGGCGCAGTTGCCGCACGTCAGGCAACGCTCCGCCACCCGGTCCCAGTGAGGATTTTCAAAATTGTCATACAAAAACTTTTTGAGCCCTGTCGTTGCCAGGGAGCGCACCTGGCTTTGCGCGGCCCCGGCCACCAGGCTGGCGGCCGCGTCCACCTCAGCTGGCGTGGCCGGGCGCGGCGTCAACGCGGCCAACACCTCTGCCCCCCGTTTGCTGCCCACCTCCGCCAGAAACACCTGGCGGTCGCGGTCCAGGATCTCGGTCAGGGCCAGGTCGAACCCGGAAGCGGCCCGGGGTCCAGTGCCTAAAGAGGCGCAAAAACAGGTGGCGCCGCTCCTGGTGCAGTTGACCGCCACCACAAAGGCCCGATCCCGCCGCTTTTTATAAAGAGGATCGTGATACTTCCCCTTGAGAAACACCCGGTCATGCACTTCCAGGGCCGCCAGGTCGCAGGCCCGCACCCCGAGAAAGGCGTTGGCAGGCTCTTCGGCTTCGGGTATCTCCAGCCGCCAACTTCCCCCAGTGTGTCTCGCCTGCCAGAGGAGGATGTTCGAGGGAAAGAGAAATTGCTTGAAGGAGTGCTGCCCCAAGAGACACCCAAAGAAACCCCGGTCATCTCCTCGCACAAGGCGAAAGGAGCCGGCCTCCTGCTCGTCGCGCCAGCCAACCGGCAGGTCCGCCGCCCCCCGCACCTCACCCAGGAGCAGATCACCCTGGCGCAGGATGGGCCCCATGACCGCATAGCCCTGGGTTTGCAGCACCTCAATAAGTCGCTGCAGTTGGGAGGCTTCAAAGAGAAAGGCATTACCCATAATATTTTTCTAAGCTGAAATTCAGGACTTTTTGATTACAGACTTGCTGGGTTTTATTCATTGAAGTTTGCTTATTGTATCTCGTGCGCCCTACCCTGTTGTCATCTTAATCGGAGTCCCTCCTTGTTTCAAGGCAATTCCCGGATGCTCATTTAATTATAACCCGGCCCTAAAAAAAAAGGCCCGGCTACCTTTCTATCGGCAGCCGGGCCCCTTACCTTCAGGAATTTGCGATTATCTCGTTAAAATTTGGTGGAAACGCTCACCCCGCCCAGAATATGGTTTTGATAGCCATCCCAGGACAATGCCCTCAGGGTGTAGGTGGACTGGCCGCCCAAACTATACCAATACATAACTTTGGGAGTTATGTTGACATTTTTGTGAATCGGGATATTGAGCCCGGCGCTGACCAAGCCAGCGTGCATGCTGCGATAGAAACTGCCGTCCGAGGTGGGGAAGGCCACCCTGCTGTTGGACAGCTCGGCTGACCAGCCGGCCAGGAGGTCCAGGGTGGGCTTGCCCGCCAGCACCTTGATTTCCACCGGCAGCTCAATGGACTTGCTCACCGTCCAGCTCAGGTACCAGCCAGGCAGGTTGCCCACTTCCCGGAAAACCTGGAAACCCACGTCAAACCAGGGGAACTTGTAAGCCACACCGCCGAAAATCTCAAAGGAATCATAAAGCGAGTTGTTTCTGTCCAGGGCATAGTAAATGAGGCCGCCAGTCAGGGTCAGGTTCTTGATCACCTCTTTGCTGTACGAAAAGGTAAAGTCGGTTTCATTCCACTTAGCCGCGCCCCGGTTGGGATTGGTGAACCCATAAGGATTCATTTCGTTGACATCAAAGTTTCCCCACATATTCACCGCGAAACCCTTGTAGCTTATGGTCATGGATGGTTGGAAGACCACACCTTGTCTGCTCAGGGCTATTCCCCGCCAGACATATTGGCTCAGCATGTCCACCGAACCCACAAACTCTGGCCTGTCGGGCTTTTTGGCCGCCTCTTCCGCCAGCTTGGTCTCTGCCCCCGGTTCCCCCGGTCCCTGGGCGGCAGCCTGACCCAAGACGCCCCCTACCAGGAAGAGTGCCACAAAGAGCGCAGTCAGGGTTTGCCGCCAGTTAGCTTTTCTTATGCTTTCCATGTTCTTTCTCCTTTACTCCCATTAAGATAAGGGTATTCCCCGTTGTTATTCTTAAACTGCTGCGTCGCCGGACTCCCCGGTGCGGATGCGCACAACTTCCGCCACCGGATAGACGAAGATTTTGCCGTCGCCGATGCGGCCGGTGCGGGCCGCGTTCATAATGGTTTCCACGATAAGTTGGGTCTTCTCGTCGGTGGCGATGACCTCGATTTTCACTTTGGGGAGGAAATCCACCTGGTACTCCATGCCCCGGTACACCTCCCGGAGGCCTTTTTGCCGGCCGAAACCCTTCACTTCGGTGACCGTCATGCCCTCGACGCTGATGCTGTGCAGCGCCTCCTTCACCGGCTCCAGCTTAAAGGGCTGGATAATCGCTTCGATCTTCTTCATGATTATTCTCCTTATAATTACAGGCTGTACCCGGCTTCTTGATGCTCCGTCAGGTCCAGACCGGCTACTTCATCTTCCCTGGCAACCCTGAGGCCCAGGATGGCATCCACCACCTTCAAGATGATCCAGGTCAGCACGAAGGAGTAGACGACAGTGACCACGACGGCGATAAACTGAATGCCCAACTGGGAAGCGTTGCCGAAGAACAGGCCGTCAGCCCCGGCGGCATTCACCGCCTTGGAGGCAA
>JBAQHL010000180.1:0-3418 GCA_049288295.1 Desulfobaccales bacterium | reverse complement strand
GTCTTGGGGCCTGGCGGTGGTGACGGTGGCCCTGGTGCAGTCCTTGACAAAATCCGGATATGGCCGGGCCTTGGCGGCCATCCGGCAGGATGAAACCGCGGCCCGGGCCATGGGAGTGAATACTTTTCAGCATCTTCTTGCAGCTTACGTTTTGAGCGCTTTCTTTTTCGGGGTGGGCGGGGGGCTTCTGGCTCACCTTATTACCACCATTTCCCCCAGCCTGTTCACCTTTTTTCTCACCTTCAATCTGCTCATTATTATCGTGGTGGGGGGGCTGGGCTCCACCACCGGTGCGGTGCTGTCGGCCTGCCTTTTCACCCTGGGGGGCGAGTGGCTGAGGTTCGTGGAGGAGCCCCAGGTGGTCCTGGGTCTCACCATCCCCGGCATCCCGGGTATGCGCCAGGTCATCTTTTCTTTGGCCATGCTTTTGGTTATTATTTTCTTTCGTCAGGGCCTCATGGGCCGCCGTGAGTTTACCTGGGAAGGCCTTGGCCGGGTGTGGAATCGATTTTTTTCCGCTTCCCGCACCGGCTAAGGAAATTCCAGCCCTCATCGGCGATATTTAAAGATTCTTGCAAAGAATTTTTTTTAGGAGACAGGGAAAGGGGCTCCACAGGCTGGAAAGCCTGCACCATCAACCCGTTACCAAATACCAATATGCCGTCAAACGAGTAATTGTTCTGCAGGGGCACGGCTTGCCGTGCCCAAACGCAGGCTAAAATATGCGGCTACATTGTATTACCTCATATGACTGCAACTTAGTATAAGCACGGTAGGACGGGCTTCCAGCCCGTCCACAGGCACGGGCAAGATGCCCGTGTTACCGTTAAAGAATTTCAAAAAGGAGTCTGAGTGTAAAACACCACGGGGACGCCTGTGTCAACGGTCCTGAGTTCCATTGTCTCCGTCGGGGAGACTTTTGCTATAGCCTCGAAGAAGGAAACCATTAACCGCTTGCCATGATTCTCCTCAAAACCGAGCATCTCGGAGTGAGATTCGGGGGGCTGCTGGCTCTGGACAACTGCAACCTGTCCCTGGCGGAGGGCGGCCTCTATGGACTCATCGGCCCCAACGGCGCCGGCAAGACCACGGTATTCAATCTCGTGAGCGGTTTTCTCCACCCCACCCAGGGGACCATAACTTTTGCGGATAGGAATTTACAGGGCCTGCCGCCCCACGCCCGCACCAGGCTGGGGGTGGCCCGGACTTTTCAGAATATCCGCCTCTTTGAAGACCTGAGCGTGCTGGATAACGTGCTGGTGGGGTTGCACTGCCGCCGCCGCACCGGTTGGTGGCCGGCCCTGCTGCACTCGCCTCGCTACCGGTGGGAAGAAGGGGAGCAGCGTCGCCAGGCCCTGGCCTTGCTGGAGGAAGTGGATCTCAAGGACGCGGCCCGGGAACGGGCCGGGCAGCTTTCCTACGGGCATCAGCGCCGCCTGGAGATCGCCCGGGCCCTGGCCACCGGGCCGCGCCTCTTGCTTCTGGATGAACCGGCGGCCGGCTTAAACCCTCAGGAGACCCTGGAACTCATGGATTTTTTGCGGGATATCCGGGCGCGCCACCGCCTCACCCTGTTGGTCATTGAACACAACCTGAGGCTGGTCATGAATCTTTGTGAACACCTGACCGTTCTGGACCACGGCCTCACCATCGCTGCGGGCCCGCCCCGGGAAGTGCAGAAACACCCCCGGGTCATCAAGGCTTATTTGGGGAAGTGATTTATGTGGTTTTTCAAAGCATTGCCTCATGAGTCCGCAGGACTTCCCCTACCACCAACAGACCTGCTGGCACAGGTGTCCCCACCTGTGCACCTTCTGGTTTATGAATAATGCGGATAATAGGCCCATGCTAGCCATCGAATCCCTGGAAGTTAGCTATGGAGCCGTCAAGGTTCTCCGGGGAGTGTCGTTTAGGGTGAAGGCCGGCCAGATCGTCGCCCTGCTGGGGGCCAACGGCGCAGGCAAAACCACCACCCTGCGGGCCATCAGCGGCCTGGTCGCACCGGTTGCCGGGCGAATTCTTCTCAACGGGGAGGGTCTGGGGGACCTGCCGCCCCACGCCGTCATTCGGCGGGGTGTGGCTCATTGTCCGGAGGGCCGCCGCCTGTTCGCCAATCTCACCGTCCGGGAAAACCTACTTCTGGGTGGCTACGGCCGCCAAAAGGCCAACCGCGCCGAAGACCTGGACTGGGTCCTGGCTGCCTTCCCCCGTCTTAAGGAACGGCTGCACCAGCGGGCCGGCACCCTGAGTGGCGGGGAGCAGCAGATGGCGGCCCTGGGCCGGGCCCTCATGAGCCGCCCCCTTCTTTTGCTCCTGGATGAGCCTTCCCTGGGGCTCGCGCCCTTGTTGGTGAGGGAAGTTTTTCGGATAATCACGGAAATCAACCGCCGGGGCGCCACCGTCCTTTTGGTGGAGCAAAACGCCCAGGCGGCCCTGGAGATCGCCCACTACGCCTTTGTTTTGGAAAACGGCCGCCTGGTCCTGGAGGGGGAAGGGGAAACACTTCTGGCCCATCCCCACCTGAAGGCCGCTTACCTGGGGGGGGATATGGAAGGAGAGGACGTGGGAGGAGAGGCAGGGTTGTAATACGTTTTCGGTTTTCAGTTTTCAGTTTTCGGTTTTCTGTTTCAGGCCAAAGGGGGAAGGGGCTTCGCTTTTCCGCCCTGCATTCTACGTTCCTAAGTTCCGGGAGCACAGGCATCTTGCCTGTGCTGGACAAGCTGGAAGCCTACACCCCCGACTAATGGTAATGGGGGAGGGGCAAGGGCCTGCTCCCTTATACCCCTCAAAATAAATTGCACAGGAGAAACAATATGATACAGGCCATCACCCTGGGCGCTGCCTTTAAGGGTTACACCTATGATCTGGACAAGCTCCTTCCCCCGGCTGAGACCATCGCCCGGGTGAGAAAACGCCTTTCCCAGATAAAGCTTGACATTCTCCAGGAAGCCCTGCGCATAGACTCGGGCCGCCTGGATATCCCGGTGTACATCAGCCTCCTGGGGATGGACGCCCAGCGGGTGGTGCCCACCAAAAAACAGATGGGCAAGGGGGCCACCCCGGTGCAGGCCGAAGCCAGCGCCCTCATGGAACTGGTGGAGCGCTTCAGCTTTTTCTCATACGTGGCCGAAGGACCCCTGACTTTTGCCCGGCCGCAAGATTTTCCCGGACTGGCCCTGGACTTTTCTTATCTATCCAGGTCTCTTTTTGACAACTCCCCTGAGTCCGAGAAAGCGGCGGCCCTCTACCAGAGCTGGCCCCTCTATTTCGCACCGGCCACCAACCTGACCAGGGGAGAGGCGGTCATGCTCCCTTTCCATTGGTTTTACCTCATCGAGGAGTATAACGGCCCGGCCGCGGGCAACTGCCTGGAAGAGGCCATTCTCCAGGGTCTTTGCGAAGTCGTGGAGCGCCACGT
>JBAQHL010000179.1:0-1991 GCA_049288295.1 Desulfobaccales bacterium | reverse complement strand
CCCCGGAGCCTGGTCATCCTGGATGAAATCGGCCGGGGCACCAGCACCTTCGACGGCCTCTCCCTGGCCTGGGCCGTGGCCGAACACCTCCACGACGTGGGCGGGGTGGGGGTGAGCACCCTGTTTGCCACCCATTACCAGGAACTTACTGCGCTCAGCCGCCTCAAGGCGCGGGTGAAAAATTTTCAGGTGCTGGTGGCGGATGAAGGGGGCGGCATTGTGTTTCTGCACCAATGGGCCCCGGGGGCCGCAAGCCAGAGCTACGGCATCCAGGTGGCTAAACTGGCCGGGGTGCCCCAGGCGGTTATCGACCGGGCCCGTGAGGTGCTGGAAAACCTGGAGGCGGGCAGCCTCGACCCCCTGGGCTTTCCCAAACTGGCCCGCCACCGCCGGCGTATCATGCAGGATGCCTCGCAGTTGACCCTGTTTAAGGAAGGGAGCTAGATTTATAACATCCAGATATCACTATCTTTCTATCACAGAAAGTTCCGAGTTTTGAGTTTCGGGTATGGGGAGGTAGGGCGGGAAAGCGAAGCGCATCCCGCCTTGAGTATTGCGCGGGCACAGGTGAGGACACCAGTGCCACCGGGTTTCTTTTCTCATTCTCGTTCCCAAGCTCCCTGGGGACGCACATTTTTAGCCCAAGCTCTGCTTGGGCACATAATCTTTATTATATTCAACCAGTTAAAATCAAGAACTGATGGCCAAGCAGAGCTTGGCCATCAGAGAGAATTCCCAAGCAGGAGCTTGGGAACCAGGATTGGACGGTGACACAGGCTTTCCAGCCTGTGCTGGCGCAGGCTGAAGCCTGCGGCTCCAGAGAAATCTGTTTAAAACGCGCCCCTTTTATGCCACCACCTTCCCCTCATAAATGTAGGCTATGACCAGGCGGCTGCCCACCTGCGCGGGGATCAGGCGGCGGGTGTAGGCCCGTCCTTCAAAATCGTCCAGCTCCCGGAATTTGGCGGGGAGCAGGGGCGAGGTCACCAGCCAGGCGGGGTAGGATTCGCCCGCGGGATTCCATTTGAAGGACGGATAGCCCTGGTAGCTCCCCAGGCTTCCCTGGATGAGGCACTTCTCCCAGGTGGCCGTCATGTCCGCCAGGAGATGATGATATTGTCCCCCGGGGACCAGGGTGCCATAGACGATGAGGCGTCCCTCCGGATGAGAGAGGTCCAGCTTTAAGGGCGGGGCCAGCATCAGGGGAAACCCGACCACCCGCCGGGCTTTTTTCAGGCCGGCTCCCCGCGGCTGGGTGGCCTTTTTGTTCCTGGCGCCTTCCAGGTGGGCCCGCACCAAGCCGCCAAGATCATCCCAGGTTGCCATTCGCAGAATTATCAGAAGCTTCCCACCAGTCGGCAAGGCCATAAAAACCCCCCTTTTCTAAAGGGGGGCAGGGGGGATTTGCTTTACCTCCGCCGGCCCAGGCGGTTACGAAGGGCCAGGATGAAGAGGGCCGCCTGGCCAGGGATGAGGAGCACACTAAGGTTAATAAATAGAATACTCCAAAATTCCTGAGGGTTAAGCCATGTGGGACGTTGGAAAGTTGATTTTTCAAGGATAAATAGCAGGGTATCAAGAAAGCTGGCGGGAGCTATCGAATTTGCATACGTAATGCCAAAGTTCCAGATCAAAAGGGCTAGGCCTGGGAAAAGAGCCATAAGGCAGACGAGAGCACGAAAAGGCCTCTCGCCGTACCCACTCAGTCCCCAATAGAAATGGTACCATATCTGATTGGGATTAGCCCGGCGGTGCATCTCCATTTCGCCATAATGAAAATCGCCAGCATTTTTATAATCTTCTTGTCTCTCGTAATTAATTTTCAATTCTCTATAAAGTTTTTCGATCCGTGAGAATTCGGGATGATATAGAGATTTTTTGTAATCATCATTATATTCATGCGAGATAGCATCAGCTAAATAAGATGTCTGCTTTAATATGCTTGATATCTCAGCTATCTTTGCTTTATTTATCTTATCTTCGTCATAGAG
>JBAQHL010000178.1:0-4149 GCA_049288295.1 Desulfobaccales bacterium | reverse complement strand
AGGCGGCGCCTAACCGCAGCACCTCTTTCAAGGTGGGCATGCTGAGCTTGAAATCCTTGCGCCGGGAGCCCACCCCCGAAGGGATATTGGCAAACAGGGCGTTGACCAGCTCATCCATCCGGCCGGCTATGGCCGGGCGCTCCAGGTTGGTGCGCAAAAGGCGCACGCCGCAGTTGATGTCGTAGCCCACCCCGCCCGGGGACACCACCCCTTCGTCCACGTCGAAGGCGGCCACCCCGCCGATGGGAAAACCGTACCCCCAGTGAATGTCCGGCATGGCCAGGGACGCGCCCACAATCCCCGGCATGGTGGCCACATTGGCTACCTGCTCGAGACTTTTGTCATCCTGGATTTTGGGGAGCATCTCCCGGGAGGCGTACACCAACCCCCGGGTGCGCATCTTCCCCTCCTGCGGCACCTCCCAGCGATACTCATCAACCTGCCGTAACTTGACTCCCATAAAATTTTTGTAATGTTTTTGCGAGGGGAGGACCGGGGGAGCAGCGTCTCCCCCGCCCTCCGCGTTTGGGCATGGCAAGCCATGCCCCTACAACTCCTCTCCCAAGCCCCTGTAGGGGCTCGATTTATCGAGCCCGAGGACGCAATGAATTGCGCCCCTACAAGATATGACGGGAGCACAGGCATCTTGCCTGTGCAACACAGGCTGGAAGCCTGTGCTCCCCAAACTTTGGCCGGTAGCACGGGCTTCCAGCCCGTGGGCACCCCCCTCCCCCACAAATACTTCACAAATCAAAGATCACCGTGGCCTGCCAGCCGTGGTCCCTGGGGGTGATTTCCAGGTGATGATAGGTGGCCGCCTTCACTGCGGTTTTCCCCACGTGGCGCTCGGGGTCAAAGATTTCCCCCCGGGCCTGGGCCTTAAGCCGTTCTTCCTGAAGCTCCACAATGTCAAAATCCCGACCCAAAAAGCCGTCCACGTCATAGAGGTACAGCAAATAATTGAGCCAGGAGACCAACAGGGCCTCCCGGTCGGGGGCCTCCACTTCTATCTCCCGGGTCTCCCGCGGCCTCAGAAGCCGGCGGTCCGTGATGGTGGCCATCAGGGCCTCGGCCCCGTTGACATAAATTTCCGCCATGGTCTCTCCCTGCAAACGATACGCCACATCGGCGGTGTGGGCGATTTGTCGGTATTTTGCAGGTCGGCGTCCCTTCAGGGTGTGCCCTGGCATAAGCGCGAATCTCTCCGCATTGTATAATGTACTATATTCTCGCACGCTTGCAATGAATTATATCCGCAGCTAACCAAGATGGCGCGCCTGGCTGTGCCAATAATACCTATAAATTCAAGGGCTTGTGCCAATGGTGCGGATCGGCGGCCGCGTCCTGGCCCATCCGGAACGCGGCCAGGTTGGCCTCCAGAAACTTGGGGTTGGTCCTGGTGCGGATAAGTGACAGGAGGTCTTCCTCTGAAAACGGCAGAATGCGGGTGGATGCCAAAGCCCCTAAAAGGACCATGTTTACGGCCAGGGGGCTGCCGGCCCGGCGGGCCAGGTCCCCGGCGTCAAAGGCCAGGAGGCTGCCCACTTTCGGGGCCATGAGTTCCAGCAAACGCCCCACCTCGGGATAAGAACTCTTGCCGGTGGACACCGAGTAGGGCACCAGGGCCGAGGTGTTGGCAATGACCAGGGTGCCGGCGTGGCAGCGGTCCAGGGCCCGGAAAGACTCCAGGGCTTCAAACCCCAGAAGCACGTCCGCTTCCCCCGGAGAAATCAGGGGACTTTTCAGGTCCCCCAGGACCACGGTGGACACCACCACCCCGCCCCGTTGGGCCATGCCGTGGGTTTCGCTGATCAGGGGGGAGTAGCCCGCGATCAGGGCTGCTTCCCCTAAAAGCCGGCTGGCCAGGAGCGTGCCCTGGCCGCCTACACCGGTAAGGAAGATACGAAGATTTTTAGGTGGTGCGATCTTTGACATGATGATTTATATCAATTACTCTTTTACATGAAATAAGCCTGCAAGGTATCTCATAGATAGCCGTCTTCTTTTTTTTACAGAAAACCGAAAACGGCCTTAAGCCTTCACCGGCCGGATGCATTCGCAGAACTGCACGCAAAAAGCGCAGCCGGAGCATAAATCCTGGTCAATAAGCAACTGGGTCCTCCCTGAATCAGGTTTCAGGGACATGGCCGGGCACCCGAAGTAGTCCAGGCAATGGCGGCAGTCCCCGCAGTCATCCTTGACCTGGAAGCGGGCCAGGCGCTTTTTGCCGGTAACCCGGGCCTCGTAGAGGTGGCAGGGGGCTCGGGAAATGAGCACCCGCAGCCCCTTGGAGCCGAGGGCCTCCTTGGTGGCCGCCAGTGATTCCTTGTATTTAAAGGGGTTGACCTCCCAAACCTGCTCCACTCCCAGGGCCTTCACCACCCGGGCCAGGGGCACGTGCACCCCGGGATAGTTCGGCGGCGGCGGGGAAACCCCGGGATGGGGCTGATGCCCGGTCATGGCGGTGGTGCCGTTGTCCAGGATAACCAGGAGGAAATCGTGGCTGTTGTGCACCGCGTTGGCCAGACCGGTAAGCCCGGCATGAAAGAAGGTGGAGTCACCGATAAAGGCCACCACCGTCTGGTCGGTGGCCCGGGAGATGCCCGCCGCCGTGCTGATGCTGGAACCCATGCAAATAAGGTAGTCCGCCATGGACAGGGGAGGGAGCAGTCCCAGGGTATAGCAGCCGATGTCCGTGGGGAAAATACCCTCCCGCCCCAAATCTTTCAGGGCAATCTTCACGGCATAATACATGGCCCGATGGGGGCATCCCGGGCACAGGTTGGGGGGGCGCTCCGGTAGCGGCCCGCCGAAAAGCTCCAGGGGATCAACCGGGACCGGAGCCTCCCGGGAAATCCCGAAATACCCGGCCATCACCTGCCGCACCATGGCCGGCTGGTATTCGTAGAGGCGGGAGAAAAGACCCTCCCCCTTCCCCCGGATGGGCAGCGTCAGCCCCCGCACCTGGGCAAGGGCTTTGAGGCCCTCTTCCAGATAGGGCTCCAATTCTTCCACCACCAGGACTTTTTCCACCCGTCCCAAAAAATCGGCCATCAATTTTTCCGGCAGGGGGTGGGTAAAGCCCAATTTAAGCAGGGTGATCCGATCCCCCAGGCCCAGTTCCAGGATGGCATCTTCCACGTGCGCCGCAGCCACCCCGCTGGTGACCACCCCCCAGGGGCCTTGCCCGGTGATGGTGTTAAAAGGCGAGGTTTCGGCCCGGTCCCTAACCCGGTCCTGCTTGGCCAGAAGCCGGGCGTGGGCTTCCCGGGCCACCGCCGGCACCATCACCAGTGAAAAGGGGTCCTTCTGGAAATGCCCCGGCCCTGAACGTTGGGCCAAATCCCCTAACGTTACCTCACCCCTGGTATGATTAACCCGGGTGGTGGTCCTCAGGAGCACCGGCAGGCCCAACTCCTCCGACAGGGCGAAGGCCGCCCTGGTCATGTCCTTGGCCTCCTGGGGGCTGGTGGGCTCAAGCATGGGGAGACCCGCCATCCTGGCGTAATAGCGGTTGTCCTGCTCGTTCTGGCTGGAAAACAGGGAAGGATCGTCGGCGCTGACTATCACCAGGCCGCCCTTAACCCCTACATAACCCAGGGTAATAAGAGCGTCCGCCGCCACGTTCAGACCCACGTGCTTCATAGAGGCCATGGCCCGCCAACCTGCGGCCGCAGCGCCCGCAGCCACCTCTAAGGCCACCTTTTCGTTTACCGAATATTCGAAAATCAGGTCGGTTTGCCGGGAGATTTCGTAAAAGCGGTCGCCGATCTCTGAAGCGGGAGTCCCCGGATAGGTGGCCGCCAGGGACACTCCGGCCTCCAGCGCGCCCCGCACGATGGCTTCGTTACCCAGGAGCAAACGGCGCTCACCCGCCTGACCATTGAGCAATTCTGACATATACCCTCAAAAGATGTGATCTGGTTTTCTTGCCCAAAAAGTTAAACTATTATTTTTAACCTATTTATTGTTACTTCCAAACACTTTTTTGCTTAGAGCGACAGATCAGACCCCCTGGGCAGGGTTGCGCCCATAGAGCCAATAAGATGGAGCCGCGAGGCTCAAGCCTGCGCCTGGGCCCGGCAGGCTGTGCCAATACAGAAAAGGTTTAGTGCTTATCCGTATTTAACTTGACATTTATCAAATAAC
>JBAQHL010000177.1:0-6298 GCA_049288295.1 Desulfobaccales bacterium | reverse complement strand
GTGTGGGGGAGGGGGCTAAGGGCCACAGGCCCTCCCCCCATATAAACTCCCATAGGAGGACCTATGAGCTCTCCCTTTAGCGTTGGCATGACCCATGAAAAAGTTCTGAAGACCGGTGCGGAGCATTCGGCGCGCCACTTTTATGCCAATCTCCCCAATGTTTTCGGCACCCCCTTCCTGGTGGGGTTGTTTGAGGGGGTGAGCGCCGAGCTCATGGCGCCGCACCTGGGAGCCGGCGAGCAGTCGGTGGGCATTGGCATGAACCTGAAGCATACGGCCGCCACTCCGTTGGGGATGGAGGTCCGGGCCAAGACAGAGGTCACCGCGGTGGACGGCCGCAAGCTTACCTTTAAGGTGGAAGCCTTTGACGAAAAAGAAAAAATTGGCGAAGCCGTCCATGAACGGTTTATAATTAACGCAGAGAAATTCAACCAGAAAGTGGAGTCCAAAAAAAGCTGAGCACCGGTAGATTCAACGATTTGGTGTCCCTTCAGCACTTTGAGGCCGGGTGGGGCTGGGACGCACAGTTGCGCCAGTACGTCCGGAAGAAATACCGGGCCGACCTGGAGGGCCTGATCAGCCTCGCCCCTCTTCCCCTGGCTCGCCTGATGCGGGGAGAAATCCTCACGGAAAAGCCCTACGCCTCAGTGAAATGGGTCATGTGGCAGCAGCCCTTCCGGCCCCTGGAGCTCTATTGGCTGTTCGACTATGATCCCGAGCACGGCCCTGACCTGAGGATTTTGTACGCCAAAAAAAGTCTGGTTATCCCCACGGAAGACGCCTATGTCTTCGCGTGGGATTATCTGGCCCTGATAGCCCGCTACGCCAGGGGCGCTTTCTCTCTGGACGAGGCCGAGCCTGGCCCCGAGTGGCTCCCTTTCTCGGATTTTGCCCCCACTGCGGCCTCCCCCATTAAAGAGGTGGCTTTGGGCGTCCGTCAGGAAGTCCTGGATCTCTTGACTCTGAATGTGGTGGAGGTGGCTGTGGCTCGGCTGGATGTCGGTGCTTGCGAGTCTATCCCCGGCGGTTGGCAGGTAGCCTGGCCCATCCTGGGAGACCTGTCCATGCGCCTGCGCCAGAGCGGCAATGGCAGCGAAGTGGCCTTCGACAGCCATGGGGCCCGAAAATATGCCCCGGAATTACTCATGAGTTTTGTCTGGCTTTATATCAACGCCTTGTTGCGCGAATGCCGCCAGGTGGACCCGTCTTTGCCGCGGCTGTCCAGATATTTTTGAACAAACATGCAGTGTCCTTCTTGTCAAAATGGTAAAATTATCCTGAAGACCTCTTGAGAGGGTCTTGAGGTGTGCTGCCCGGGTTGCGGCAGCGTCTTCGAACCCGAGGAATTCAAGAAATTGCTCCGCCACAAGCAAGAGAGGCTGAAGCATAAGTGCGGGGTTTGTTCATTGCCGTCCAAGTGACAGCTATTAAAGAGTAGTGACCACATATATACTTCTGTTTTCGGCAGCTTACGTATCTGCGGCAGTATCCGGCGCGGCAGGTTTCGGCGGCGCCCTTCTGCTTTTGCCGCTTTTGGTTGCCACGGTTGGAGTGACTCAGGCGGTTCCTTTGCTGACTATCGCCCAGTTTACCGGCAATATATCAAGGGCCGGCTTCGGGTTCTCGCAAATACACTGGAAACCGGTGGGCTTATTCCTGGCGGCCGCAGTGCCAATGAGTGCGTCAGGCGCACTGGCCTTCGTGGAATTGCCCAAAGATTTTGTCACACGAAGTATCGGCGCGGTCATTCTTCTCTTTGTGACACTGAAGTATTTTGGAATCGTACGCCTGCACGAGGGTACGGCATTGCTTTTGATCGGCGGTGGGCTGGTCGGTTTTCTCTCAGGACTTGTCGGCAGCGCAGGCCCTTTAGGTGCGGCAGTGTTTCTCTCTTTGGAATTGTCACCCGTCGCTTATGTGGCCAGCGAGGCCATCACGGCATTGGTGATACACGGCGTTAAGACGGTTGTATATCTAAAATATATCTTCATTGATAGGAATTTCTGGGTTCTTGCCGGTATAATGAGCATAGCCATGGTTTTAGGAACATGGTCCTCAAAGCGCATCATTGAAAGAATGTCACCGAAATCATTTCAACGCTTTGTGACAGTATTACTTGTTCTTATCGCTTCTTATATGGTGATAAATGGGTAATTAGCTCTTGCGCCAGCCTAACCGGGGCATGCTCGCAACCATATAATCATCGAGGGATTGCTCCACTGATAATATAAATGTTAAAATGAAGCAAATTGTTCTGGTCTCAATGCCAAGGAGTTTCGCAATATGGCTCGCGTCACCATTGAAGATTGTCTGCGGCAAGTGCCCAACCGCTTTGCCCTCATTCACCTGGCCGCCAAGCGCGTCCGCCAGTTTCACAAAGGCGCCCCGGCCCTGGTGAAGTCGGATAACAAGGAAATCGTCGTGGCCCTGCGGGAAATCGCCGCCGGTAAGATCGTGCCCACCAAACCCATGCCGGCGCTCCCCGAAAAAACCTAATCAGGAGGGCCCATGCCGGCCAACCTCCCTCCCCAGTACTTCGAAGTGGAGAAGCGCTACCGGGAGGCCAGGTCTGTCAGCGAAAAGCTGAAATACCTGGAAGAGATGTTGGCCATCATGCCCAAACACAAGGGCACGGACAAGCTCAAGGCCGACCTGCGCCGGCGCATTGCCCAACTCAAGGACATGGGGGCCTCCCGCAAGGGGCCCGGCCGCAAAAGTCCCGTTTTCCTGGTGGAGCGGGAAGGGGTAGGCCAGGTAGCCCTCATCGGCCCCCCGAATACCGGCAAATCATCCCTCCTGGCCGCCCTCACCAAGGCCCAGCCCGCCATCGCCGACTATCCCTACACCACCCGCACCCCCCTGGCCGGCATGATGCGCTATGAGAACGTCCAGGTGCAGCTGGTGGACTGCCCGCCCCTGGGGGATGAATACCTGGAGCCCTGGTTTCCGGATCTCCTGCGCCGGCCTGACGCCTTCGCCATAATATTAGCCCCGCCGGAGGACCCCGCGGCCCAGCTTGAGGCCGTGAAGACCACCCTGGCCCAATACCACCTGGGTCTGCAAGGCCAGGACGGCGCTCCCCCTGCTCCCGGCCTCACCACCCGCCGGGCGCTCCTTATGCTCAACAAGGCCGACCTCTTGCCCGACCCCGAGGACCTGGAACTCTATCTTGAGGTTTTGGGTGAAGATTTCCCGGTGCGGGCCGTGTCCGCCCTCACCGGCCAGGGGCTTGCCGAGCTTCGCCAGGCGCTCTTTGCTTTTCTGAACCTGGTCCGGGTTTACACCCGGGCCCCCGGCAAGGCCGCCAACTTCAAATCCCCTTTTGTCCTGCCGGCGCAGAGCACCCTTCAGAAGTTGGCTGACCAGATTCACCATGACCTGGGGAGGAATTTCAAGTTTGCCCGGGTCTGGGGCAAGGACACCTTTGAGGGCCAGCGGGTCCAGCGGGACTATCTTCTCCGGGAAGGCGACATCGTGGAAATACACACCTGAGCGCGCCTCCCTGAAATCGCCGGTTTACTCAGTGCCGATGAAGAAAGGCCGAAAGTCGGATTCCGGGCGTTTTAAGGCCTTTTCCAAGACCGCCAGCATTTTCTGCCTCTCATCAGGCAAGTTCCCAGAAACATTGAGGTAATTCGTGTAATGGTCGCTCTCCACGCGCACGGGCGTGTTGATGCCCTTAAGCAACGCCGCGGTTTCGGTGAGCACCTGGTGGGGGGTGAGCATGGGGAACCTCCCCGCCAGGACATCGTCTAACAGCGGTGTGTTGACCTTGGGAATAAAGGTGCGCAGGCGAAGCACCGCCGGCGGCGCCTCGTTCACCAGAGCTGCGGTCTTGCGGGCATGAGACCGGCTCCCTTCCTGTCCGCCGATGCCCAGCATGACATAGGCGTTCACCTCAAGGCCCGCTTCCCGGCAAAGGCGGGAGGCCTCGGCGTGCTCCTCCCTGGTGGCCCCTTTTTTGATATTGGCCAGGATGTCATCATCCCCGCTTTCCCAGCCCACGTGCAGGCGGGTGAGCCCGGCTTCGGCCAAAAGGCGCAGCCCTGCAAGTCTTTTTTTCACAATAAACTGGGACGAGCCGTATACGGTTATGCGCTCCAACCCCGGAAAAAGACCCCGGGCATACCGGCAAATCTCTGCCAGGCCCTCGGTGGGCATGGCAATGGTGTTCCCCGCCGGGAAAAAGAGGGTGCGCACCCCCTTCCCATAGAGGCGGGCCGCCTCCTCCAGGTCTTCCTTAGTCTCCAGCACCGGCCGCACCTTAAAGCGGATGTTTTTGTACACCAGACAAAAGGTGCAGCGATTGTGGGGACAGCCCACCGTGGCCTGGACCAGCAAACTCCGGGCCTCACTGGGCGGCCGGTATATGGGGCCTTCATAGCGCATAGCGATTTATCAGAGAATTTTGAGGGAAGGACCGTGGGGCCGGTGGGTCCTGTGGCCACAGGCGTCTCGCCTGTGGTTTCCTCCCCTCAAACTCCCCTTCCCACCCCCTGTACTGGCAGCGCGGGCATCTTGCCCATGCCTGGACGGGCTGGAAGCCCGTCCTACCATTCTCTTTTCCCGGGAGCACAGGCATCTTGCCTGTGCAACACACGGCTGGAAGCCTGCGTTCCCGAATTTCGAGGTTGGTGGAGGGAGCTTGCGGGAGGGCCTGCAGGGCGAGGCCTCCCTCACCCTCAGGTCCCTGGCCCTCCCCCCAAAAGGCGTCACTCTCAAATAGGCGGGGCGATGGTGACCAGGAGCCTCAGGTCGGTCTTGGCCTTAAGGCCGTGGGGTTCGGCGATGTCGCACACCAGCACGTCCCCCTTCTTGGCGGGCACCGGTTCCGGTCCCCCCAGGAATTCCCCCTCCCCTTCCACAATCATCATACTCACCTGGCCTTCGATGTCGTGGCTGTGCACCGCCATCTGCTGGCCGGCTTTGAAATTGAAGTTGAGGATTTTCAGGTAGGGGGAGTCATGGACCAAAAGCCTCTTAAAGTTCTGCTCCCCGAATTCACCGGCTTCATACAGGTTGATTTTATTCATGGCTTCTCCTTCCGGGCCTCCGAAATGTCAAGCCAGATAAATTGGCGCGCCCTTCTGTCCTGCAAAGGCGTTCCGGGTATCCACAATGAGCCTGGCCTTAGCGGCGATCCCGGCATAGTCGTAGGCGCTGTGGTCGGTCACCAGCAGCACACAATCCGCTCCGGCCAGGTTTTCGGGGGTTAAATCCACGGACTTGAGGTCCAGGCCGGGATAGTGCCGCCCGCCCCGCAGATGGGGAATGTGGGGGTCATGGTAACTTACTTCCGCACCCTTTTTTTGTAAGAGAGTAATGATCTTCAAGCTGGGGGATTCCCGGGGATCATCCACGTCTTTTTTATAGGCCGCGCCCAGCACCAAAATCCTGGAGCCTTTAAGGGCCTTGCCCTCTTCGTTCAAGGCCTCGGCCAGCCGCTGCACCACAAAGTAAGGCATGGCGGCGTTCACTTCCCCGGCCAGTTCGATGAAACGGGTGGAAAGGTCATACTGGCGGGCCTTCCAGGTGAGATAAAAGGGGTCGATGGGAATGCAGTGCCCGCCGAGCCCCGGACCGGGGTAAAAAGCCTGGAACCCGAAAGGCTTGGTGCGGGACGCCTCGATGATCTCGAAAATATCCAGCCCCATGCGCAGACACAGCACCTTGAGTTCGTTAATCAGGGCGATATTCACCGCCCGGTAAATGTTCTCCAGGAGTTTGGTCATCTCCGCGGCCTGGGTGGAGGACACCGGCACCACCCGATCCACCACCTGGCTGTAAAGAGCCACGCCGTTTTCCCGGCAATAAGGGGTGATGCCCCCCACCACCTTGGGAATATTCTGCACATGGAAAGTGGGATTCCCCGGGTCCTCCCGCTCCGGCGAAAAAACCAGGAAGAAGTCTTTCCCCACAGTTAAGCCCTTACTTAAAAGGGGCAGAAGAACTTCTGCAGTGGTGCCGGGATAGGTGGTGGATTCCAGGGACACCAATTGCCCGGGGCGCAAAGCCAGCGCAATATCCCGGGTGGTGTTCTCCACATACCTCAGGTCCGGCTCCCGGGAGGGGGTCAGGGGGGTGGGCACGCAGATCAGCAGGGCATCCGGTTCCGACAGGCGCGCCATGTCCGTGGTGGCGGCAAAACGGGGGCCGCCCTTAGGCGCCGCAGTCATTTCCGCCACCCGGCTCGAGGGAATATGCTTGATGTAGGATTCCCCCCGGTTGAGACGGTCCACCTTGTCCCTGTCCGTGTCAAAACCCAGGATCGAAAAACCCATTTCCCAGAACCGCAACA
>JBAQHL010000176.1:0-2969 GCA_049288295.1 Desulfobaccales bacterium | reverse complement strand
CCGAAAAGGCGCTGCCCGGCTTGGCCAGAACCTCCACCGCTCCCAATTCCAGGGCCTGGAGCGCCATTTTACTGCCCCGAGGGGTTAGAGAACTGACGATTATGACCGGCAGAGGATGATAGTGCATGATTTTTTTTAAAAAGGTCAGGCCATCCATGCGAGGCATTTCCAGATCCAGGGTAATGACCTCAGGTTGGGTATGGACTATCAGGTCTCGGGCCACGAAAGGATCAGGGGCCGTCCCCACCACTTCCAAGTCAGACTCCCGGGAGAGGATCTCCGTGAAGATTTTCCGTACAATGGCAGAATCATCAACAATCAGAACTTTTAGCTTACCCATGAGCTGGTGGCTGGTTCCCCCGTAATATCGGGGAAAGAAGGCGAGGGGCCGGAAAACTTACCGAGAGGAGGGAGCCACCGGTGTCAAGGTTCTCTTGACGCTTCCATGCCGCCTCGCCCTTTTTCCCACGTGGAAAGGAGAAAAGAACGAACTCCCAATTAAGTCTTTTCCAAAAAAACCTCCAGGCCAGAGTCTTCCACCGCCAGCAGGATATGATGAGAATTTTCTGTCCAGTTTTGGCCATCCAGGTTCAAGCTCAGGGCCTCGGGGGTGTTCAGGTTATAAGCCTCGGGGACCTGTTCTTTGCTGAGGAAGGTGCCGGCCACCATGTTGGCGGTCTCTTTGACCACATCCTCAATTTTTTCGGGAGGAACCTCATCCTTTTCCAACCCGAGGAAATTGGCGGCCATTTCCCGGGCCAGGGGCCAGGATACAGTCAGGCCCACCCGGAAATTTTTGGGTCCGCTCACGGGGACCCAGGCCCGCAAGCCCGGTCCGTGGAAAAGACCGGCGGTCTCCTCCAGGCTTTCCGGGAAAAGAAAAAACATGGTTTCCAGGACTTCAAAAGTCGCAGCCTTCAAGTTTTCTAGCATCGGGCACCCAGGCCTCTCCGAGTATTTTTTGCAGCTGTGCTTTAATATCCTCCGGATGAAAGGGTTTCCGGATATACCCTTGAATCCCTTGTTCGAAAAATGGGGCCAAGACTTCCTGACGGCCCTCGGTGGTGATAAGCACCACGGGGATGGTTTGCCACATCTGGTTTTGTCTCAGGGCCTTCACAAAAGCTGCGCCATCCATTTCGGGCATGTGAAAATCCGACAGGACAAGATCAACCCAGTTCTGTTCTAAAATCTTCAATCCTTCCAGACCGTTAGCCCCTTCAAAGCACTCCCCCAGTTCAAGCCCTGAGATACTCAACACTTTTCGCACCAGGGCCCTCATGGTGGCCGAATCATCCACGATGAGAACATTGTAGGCCATCATCACTCCCCATCAGACCAAAGATGACCTGGGCCTCCTGCCAGGAGCTGCCAAAATTAAGCAGGATTTTTTCCAGGTCGCGTTCCCGCAGGTGAAAGTGTCGCAACACTTCGGGATAGCCGTTATAGGCCAGGCCGTCCGCCCCCAGATCCTGGCCGAACATCAGCACCATGAGATCGGCCAGATAAACCAGCAGCACCATGTCATCGGCAAAGGCCTCGGGCTTGTCCAGATGATGCAGGTTGATCACCAGCCGGAGGCGGTCGGGGAAATCCCACAACCGGGCCATCTCACCCCCCAGCTGGGCATGGTCGATACCCAGAACCTCCCTTTCCGCGACCTGGAAGGACACCTTGCGGCCATCCACCACTTCCATTATCTCGGAGAACTTCTGGTCCACATAGAGACTTAGAACAACCTTGCCGATATCATGGAGGAGTCCGGCGGTAAAACTGGTGGCCCTTTCTGGATGAGCCAACTCCCGGGCCAGGATATCAGCCATGAGCGCACAGCTCACGGAATGGCGCCAGAGTCCCAAACGGTCAGTGAAATAACCCGGGGTGGCCCGGCAAAACAGCCGGGTGGCCCCACTGGCTATGATAATTTTCAGGAGTTCCTGGGTGCCCAGGAGCAAGAGGGCCTGGTGGAGAGAATGGATCTCCCGGCGCAAACCGAAGAAAGCCGAATTGCTTATGCGCAGAACATTGGCCGTGATAGCCGGGTCAAACTTGACAATGTCCACCAACTCCTGGATGCTCACCTCTGACTTGTTGAGCAGAAGGAGGGCCCGCTGGGCCACCAGGGGAAAGGGGGGCAGGGTCTTGAGAGACTTTAACACCTGGGGTACGAGGCTCATGATTTCCGCCGTCTACAGCTCTATGGTGTTTTGGCCCATAACTTTGATCCAGACGATGCCCGTGGCGATTTCCAGGAACAAAGTCCGGGCCTTGGTGCCGCCTACGTCTTCGTTGTCGATCAACACATTGTTTTTCAAAAATATTTTTCGTAAGGCCGCATAGTTGCGGCGGCCGATCTGAAAAAACTCCCGGTTGCCCAGCACCTGGCTGCCCCCCGCCACTTTGACCCGAAGGCGAGGTTTCTGGGCCCCCAGGCGGTAGCACTCCCGAAAGAGGAGGGGAAGGCCGGTGTCTGCAAACATAAGCGGCTGTTCTTTGCCTTTGATGGGATCCAGGTTGGAGTCCGGCAGCATATAATGAATGATTCCCCCCACTTTGGCCACTGGATCAAAAATGGCCACCCCGATGCAGGAGCCCAGGGCATGGGTCACCAGGACGTCGCTCCCCTGGCTGCTCACCTTCATGTCGGCCACACCCACCACCACCTGCATCCTCCGGGCCCCTATTTCCGATAAATTGTCGGCTTGATGTAGTTGAATTGATGTTGGTGGTTGCACAGACTCTCCGAATGCCCAATGAAGAGATAGCCCCCCGGCCTTAAGCAGTGGTAAAATTTTTCCACCAGCTTGGCCTGGGTTTCCCTCTCAAAGTAAATCATGACATTGCGGCAAAAAATGATGTCCATTTCTTTCTGAAATGGTAAAGGATCCATGAGGTTGAAACGGAAAAACTTCACCAGGCGGCGCACCTCAGGTTTTACCCGGACAAAACCTTGCCTTTCCTTGACACCC
>JBAQHL010000175.1:0-4714 GCA_049288295.1 Desulfobaccales bacterium | reverse complement strand
ACCCTGGCCCTCAAAGAAAAGGCCAAACAAGAAGGGTTGGACACCATTTGGGAGCGTTTTGAGGCCCAAAAACCCCAGTGCGGCTTTTGCGAGTTGGGGCTTTCCTGCCGGATTTGCATCATGGGCCCCTGCCGCATCGACCCCTTCGGGGACGGCCCTCAACTCGGGGTCTGCGGCGCGGACGCGGACATCATGGTGGCCCGGAACCTGTGCCGCATGGTGGCCGCAGGCGCGGCCTCCCACTCCGACCACGGGCGGGACCTGGTGGAGACCTTGCTGGCTGTAGGGGAAGGCAAGGCTCCCGGCTACCAGGTCACCGACGCGGCCAAACTCGACAGCCTGGCCGCTGAATTTGGGGTGGCCGCCGATCTCCCCACCCAGGCCAAAGCCAAGGAGCTTGCCCTGGCCATGATGGAAGAATACGGCATCAAGAAGGGCTTTCTTTCCTTTGCCAAAAGATTGCCGGCCGCCCGCCAGGAGAAATGGCGGGCTCTGGGCATCGCGCCCCGGGGCATCGACTGGGAAGTGACGGAAATGATGCACCGCACCCACATGGGGGTGGACAATGATTACGTCAATCTCCTGCTCCAGGCCCTGCGCTGCGCCCTGGCGGACGGCTGGGGGGGCTCCATGGTGGCCACGGAGTTGTCGGATGTGCTTTTCGGCACCCCCAAGCCCCGGGCCTCCCTGGCCAATATCGGGGTCCTCAAGGAAAAACAGGTGAACATCATTCTCCACGGCCACAGCCCCCTGGTTTCCGAGATGGCGGTGCGGGCCGCCCAGGACCCGGCCATGCTGAAACGGGCTAAGGAGCTGGGCGCCACGGGCATCAACCTGGCGGGCCTGTGCTGCACCGGCAACGAGGTGCTCATGCGCAAAGGCATCCCCATGGCGGGCAACCACCTGGTGCAGGAACTGGCCCTGGTCACCGGGGTCGTTGAGGCCATGGTGGTGGACTATCAGTGCATCCTGCCTTCCCTGGGGGAGCTGGCCGGCTGCTATCATACCCTCTTTTTTTCGACGTCTCCCAAGGCTAAATTCCCCAAAGCCACCCACCTGCCCTTCAGCCCGGAAAACGGCGAAGAATTGGGGCGCGAGCTCGTGTCCCGGGCAGTGGAAAACTTTGCCCGCCGCAACCGGGAGCGCGTCTTTCTGCCGGACATTGCACCCGCGACTCAATTCTCCGGGTTTTCCGTGGAAGCCCTCCTGGAGGCCCTGGGCGGCACAGCCGAGCCCCTGATTGACGCCATCAAGGCCGGGCATATCCGGGGGGCCGCCGGCGTGGTGGGCTGCAATAATCCCAAGGTCACCCAGGATTACGGTCATACCACCATTACCAAAGAGCTTATCGCCCATGACATCATCGTGTTGGACACGGGGTGCACCGCGGTGGCCAACGCCAAAGCGGGGCTGAAAAGCCTGGAGGCCGCGGAACTGGCCGGACCCGGACTGAAGACCATCTGCCAGGCCCTGAAAATTCCCCCGGTCCTGCACATGGGCTCCTGCGTGGACAACACCCGCATCATCAACCTGGCCGCGGCCCTGGCCAATGCCCTGGGGGTGGACGTGGATCAACTGCCGGTGGCCGCGGCGGCCCCGGAATGGTATTCGGAAAAGGCCGCCACCATCGCCTGCTATGCCGTGGCCAGCGGCATCTTTACCGTGCTGGGGGTGACCCCGCCGGTGCTGGGCAGCAAGAACGTCACTGAGCTTTTGCTCAAGGGCCTCACCGGCCACCTGGGGGCCTGCTTTGCGGTGCAGCCCGACCCCAAGGAGGCCGCAGGGATGATGATTCGCCACATCGAGGACAAGCGGCGGGCCCTGGGATTAGATGCCCGTTAGCCTCTCCCTGAAACGGGAAAATTCATTGACAATGCCTGGAGAAATAGTAAGTTTTATAGAATTGATATCTGGCAAGGAGGACAAGATGGCTGGTCCTGAACCGATGGTTGTTGGCGATGCGAATTTCGAAGATGAGATCATGAAGTCGGACATCCCTGCGCTGGTGGACTTTTGGGCGGCATGGTGCGGTCCCTGCCGGGCCATCGCCCCGGTGGTGGAGGAACTGGCCCGGGATTATCAGGGTAAGGTCAAAGTGGCCAAGATGAACGTGGACGACAACCCCAAGACCCCGGTCAAGTTCGGTATACGGGCCATTCCCACCCTTATCGTCTTTAAGGGCGGGCAGGTCATGGAGCAAATTACCGGCGCGGTCTCCAAGTCCATCATTGAAGGAGCCTTGAAAAAGGTTCTCTAGCCTTAGCCTTATGACAACCTGGGATTGTGATTTGATTATCATTGGCGGCGGGCCTGCAGGTCTCACTGCGGGAATCTACGCAGGCCGGGCCCGCCTCTGCGCCTACCTCATTGAAAAACTCATCCACGGCGGCCAGATGATGACCACCGATCTGGTGGAAAATTACCCTGGCTTTCCAGAAGGAATTTCCGGACCGGACTTAAGCGACCGCATGCGCCAGCAGGCCGAGCGCTTCGGCCTGAAGATCGTCACCGGCGAAGTGCTGGAGCTGATCCCCGGCAGCCCTGAACAACCTGGGGTCACCGTGGTCCTGGAGGATAAGCGCCTGCTAACCGGCGCGGTCATCATCGCCAGCGGGGCCAGCTATCGGCGTCTGGGAGTGCTGGGGGAACAGGAACTTACCGGGAAAGGGGTCAGTTTCTGCGCCACCTGCGACGGGGCCCTCTACCGGGACCAGGAGATCGCCATGGTGGGAGGTGGGGACACCGCACTCACGGAAATCCTTTTCCTCACCCGCTTTGTTAAGAAGATCCACCTGATTCACCGCCGGGATGCCCTGCGGGGGGCCAAGTATCTCCAAGAGAAGGTTCTGAGCCATGATAAGGTGGAGGTTCATTGGAACTCGGTGGTGGAGGCCTTTCAGGGGGGGCAATCCCTGGAGTCATTGAAACTGAAAAATGTCCAGACCGGGGAGATGAGCGACCTCCCCGTAACCGGGTGCTTTGTTGCCATCGGTATCACTCCCAATACCCAGTGGCTCAAGAATGTGGTGCCCATGGATGAATGGGGCTTTGTATTCACCGACCAGGAGATGGCTACCCAGGTTCCGGGTATCTTTGCCGCCGGAGACGTGAGATCCAAGAATTTATGGCAAATCGCCACCGCGGTGGGAGAAGGGGCAATAGCCGCCAACTCTGTGGAGCACTACTTGGATAAGGTGCAGAGGAAGTGACCTTATGAGGCGCACCACGGCAGCAAACTTCCTGGTCCTGGTGGCCATGATGGCTATCCTCAGCGGCTGCGCCATGGGGAAACGGATTTTCGGGAAAAAAAAGTCGGACGCCCCTCCCGATGTCATGACCCAGGAAGGTCTCGCACAGCTCAGGAAAAGAGACTACATCGATGCGGCCGACACCTTTGCCAAGATAAAAGACCGCTACCCCTACAGCGAACAGGCGGTGATGGCCCAACTCAGACTGGCCGACGCCCTCTATTATAATAAGAAATACGATGAGGCTCAGGCCGCCTATAAAGAATTTGAGAAGTTACATCCGAGTAACAAGGGCATTCCCTACGTGATCTATCAACAGGCGCTGTGTTATTACCGGCAACGCCCCACCGTTGATCGGGACCAGACCTTTACCGAGAAGGCCCTGGAAGAGTTTCGCCGTCTCCAGAAAAAATTCCCCGATTCGGAATATGCCAAACGGGCGGAAAAATTCAAAATGCGCTGCCTGGATGATCTGGCAGAGCACGAGTTTTATGTGGCCACCTTTTATTTCAAGACCAAACGCTACACTTCGGCCCTGGACCGTTTCCAGTCTCTCTCCCAGGAATATCCGTCCTTCAGGTCCGCGGAAGTGAAAAGCTATATTCAACAGACCCAGGCCCTAATAGAAAACCCCCAGAAAGCCCAGGGGTTTTTTTCCAATCTCTTCGATGCCAAGTGGTAAGAGTCGAACGGAATAGTTGATCTGCTTTTTAAAACGCTCTTGCGCTCCAAACTTATCACCATGTAATTTTTTCTAAATTCATATCTATTTATTGGTTAAAAAAACAGATCTTCCATCTATGAAAATCTTTCAGGATGAAAAGGAGCATGAAAAAAGTTTGCTTTAAACTGATTTATAATAAAATATGGAATTTTTTGAAAGAACAGTTAAGAATAATAATAATTTTCCCCTGCAGCTTATGCTATTCTAATACGTTTACACAACCCCTGGATTGATAAATCGCAAGATAATCCTTCAGCAAGTTATTGATAACATTTAAATAAGGGAATGATAAGTTCCAAAACTTCTTCATATAAATAAACCGGCTGACTTACGCGATAGATTTGGTCAGTTCTGTTAGCGCAGCGTCGTTCAATACGCAACCTCAATCCCCATGTAAATTTATATAATTTTACGTATAATTTTGTTGATTGAACGTGTAAATTTCGATATAATCGGATTGCTCATATTGAATATTAATAAATAACACCATAATATTAATTTTAAAAAAATTGTCGGCATAAATTTTAATTTTCTATTCAATATTGCAATCATACTATTAACAGTTGTTCTATTACGTAAGTAAATTAATCTACTAGTTTTTATATTTGTTAAATTTATTATGGGTTTTTTCGAAAAACTTAGATCATATAATTTTATTAAATAATCTTTTTCATCTATGGTATTTATTATATCTTCATACAGTTTTGTTCCAGGAAAAGGTGTAACATAAGATGGCCCAAAT
>JBAQHL010000174.1:0-8112 GCA_049288295.1 Desulfobaccales bacterium | reverse complement strand
GGTCCTTTCGGCACTGCCTGGCCGGTGGCAGAGGCCGAGGGCCAGGACCTGGTCATCGTGGCCGGCGGTTTGGGGCTGGCGCCCTTAAGGCCGGCCATTTACCACGCCCTGGCCCACCGGGCTGCATACGGCAACATCGAGTTGATTTACGGGGCCCGGTCTCCCCAGGACATTCTATATTACCGGGAACTGGAAACCTGGCGGGGACGATTTGACATCCGGGTTCACGTCACCGTGGATTCTGCCCCCCCGGAATGGCGGGGCCGGGTCGGGGTGGTCACCAAAATTTTAGACCAGGTCCGGTTTGAGCCGGCCCACACCACCGCCCTGGTGTGCGGCCCCGGCATGATGATGCGCTTCACGGTCCAGGAACTTCTGGCCCGGAAAGTCAGCCCGGATACTATTTTCGTGTCCCTGGAGCGCAATATGCAATGCGGCCTGGGTTTATGCGGGCATTGCCAGTTAGGTCCCTTGTTTATCTGCAAGGACGGGCCGGTGTTTCCCTTTAGCCGGGTCAAGGGCTGGTTCGACATGAGGGAGGTCTGACATGGCCAGGGGCAAGCCCAAGCTGGCGGTTTGGAAATTCACCTCCTGCGATGGCTGTCAGCTGTCCCTGCTGGACCTGGAAGATGATCTCCTGGCCATAGCGGACCGGCTCACCATCGCCTACTTCCGGGAAGTCACCAAAGCTGCGCTGAAAGGGCCCTACGATCTTTCCCTGGTGGAAGGTTCGGTGAGCACGCCGGAGCAACTGGAGCAGGTCAAGCAGGTGCGCAAGATGTCAAAACTCCTGGTAACCATCGGCACGTGCGCCACTTCCGGGGGCATCCAGGCCCTGCGCAACTTTGCGGACGTCAACGAATATCTTCGCCAGGTTTACCCGTCGCCCCAACACCTTGAAACCCTGGCCACTTCCACCCCCATCAGCGACCATGTGCCGGTGGATTTGGAGCTCCAGGGCTGCCCTATCAGCAAGCACCAGCTTTTGGGGGTGGTGAGCGCCTACTTGCACGGCGGACGGCTCCATCTGCCGGGGCACAGCGTCTGCCTGGAATGTAAACGGCGTGGCAATATCTGCGTGCTGGTGGCCCGGGGGCTGCCCTGCCTGGGGCCGGTAACCCGGGCGGGCTGCGGGGCATTGTGCCCTGCCTATCACCGGGCCTGTTACGGCTGCTTCGGCCCCAAGGAGACTCCCAACACGGCATCGCTGGCCGCCTGGTTTAAGGCACCCCTGAATCTGACGGACCAAGAACTGGTAAGGCTTTTCCGTCAGTTTTACGCCAATGCCGAGGCCTTTCGCGCTGTGTCGCTGGCCGGCGATGATCCTGGACCAGCCAGATAGGTCTCCATGGGAAAAGGCATGTTCCAAAATGACAAGGCGGCACCTGAGAACCTCACTGGCAATTTCACCCGGAATATTAATCTCATTATTACCGAAGAGACCGGAGTATGGACTTACCCGGTCCTGGGTTTGGAAAAAGCCCTTATCGCCTCAGGAGTTCGGCCGGTGAGCCAGAAGTCCACGGGGTTTTGGCGATTTTTGACCAAAGCCCAAGCCCGGGCCGGCATGGTGCGAAATTTTTGGAAGGCCGGCAAAGACATCTACCTGGCAATCCTCATGGGTCCGGCCAATTATCGCCTTTTTCCGTACTCTTACTTCCGGGAGGCGGTCATTTATGGCTTTGATTGTTGGCCGGCGCAATTCCCCCGCTGGGAGGCTTTCTTGCGGCGCAACCGCATCAGATTGGCCTTTTTTACGGCGCGGCACTCGGCTGAGTATTTTTCCCAGAAAATTCCGGGGATGAAAGGGGAGTGGCTGCCCGAAGCCGTTGAGCCCGAGGCCTATCACCACTCCAAAGGGCTTGAAGAGCGATCCATAGACGTTCTCGAACTGGGGAGGAGAAACGAGACGCTCCATCAAGCCATCACCCAACGGCTGAAAGAGAGTCGGCGGGTGCATCTGTATGAACCTGAGAAGGGCCGCATCGTTTTTCCCACCCGGGAAGGGCTGGTCCAGGGCTTGGCCGACAGCAAGATTTCAGTATGCTACCCCAGTTCCATAACCCATCCGGAACGGTCCGGCGAGGTGGAAACCGTAACGCACCGGTATTTTGAATCCATGGCATCGGGATGTATCCTCTGGGGGAAATGTCCCCAGGAATTGTGGGACCTTTTCGGCTACAATCCAGTCATCGAAGTAGACGAGCGCAGCCCTTATGAGCAACTCGAGGAAATCCTGCAAAACCTGGGTAGTTACCAGGAGTTGGTTTGCCGCAATTACCAGCGGCTTCTGGAAGTAGGCACCTGGCGCGTGCGGGCGGCGGCAATGCTCGAGGTCCTGAAGGGATATGATTTGTCATCGAACCATTGAACGCTATGAATAAAGAAAATAGAACCATCAAAGTGGACTATCTGGCCCGGGTGGAAGGGGAGGGAAGCCTCTTCCTGAAAATTAAGGGAGACCGGGTGGAGCGGGCGGAAGTGCGCATTTTCGAGCCGCCCCGGTTTTTTGAGGCCTTTCTGCGGGGACGGCGCTACTCCGAGGCCCCCGACTTCACGGCCCGTATCTGCGGCATTTGCCCGGTAGCCTATCAAATGAGCGCGGTGCAGGCCATGGAGATGGCCTTGGGGGTGGAGATCCCGGAGTCCCTGAACAGGCTGCGGCGGCTGCTCTATATAGGGGAGTGGCTGTCCTCCCACGCCCTGCACGTCTTTTTCCTGCATGCCCCTGATTTTCTGGGCTATCAGGATGCCATGGAGATGGCCCGGGACCACGGCGACATGGTCAAGTTGGGCCTGGAGCTGAAAAAAGCCGGGAATGCCCTGTTCGCCTGCCTGGGGGGGCGGGAGGTGCACCCGGTCAACGTGCAGGTGGGGGGCTTTTACCGGGCGCCCGGCCGCCAGGAGCTTGCCGGTTTGCTGGAGCAGCTGAAAAAAGCCCGGGAGGCAGCGGCCAGGACCGTGCGCTGGACCGCCAAGCTTCCCTTTCCGGACTTCGAGCCGGATTACGAGTTTGTGGCCCTGAGCCACCCGGAGGAATACGCCATCCTGAGGGGGCGCCTGAAGTCCAACCGGGGGCTGGACATCCCGGTGACGGCCTACGAGGACCACTTCATCGAGGAGCAAACCCCTTATTCCCATGCCCTGCAGTCGGTGCGAAAGGATGGCGGCATCTATTTCGTGGGTCCCATGGCCCGTTTCAATCTGAATTTTGATCAACTTACCCCCCTGGCCCAGGCGGAAGCCCGGAACGTGGGCCTGACCCCCACGTGCCGCAACCCTTTTAAAAGCATCATCGTGCGCTCGGTGGAAATGCTCCACGCCGCAGACGAAGCGGTGGCTCTTATCGAGGCCTATGAGGAGCCGCAGGAACCGGCCATGCCGGTGAAGATCAAGGCCGGAGCAGGGCAGGGGATCACGGAAGCGCCCCGGGGCATCCTTTACCACCGCTACCGCCTGGACGACGAGGGGCTTATTGGCGAAGCCCGGATCGTGCCTCCCACCTCCCAGAACCAGAAGAGCATGGAGGCGGACCTGGCCCAGTTCGCCGGGCGCTTTCTTGACCTTCCGGATCCGGAACTCACCTGGCGCCTGGAGCAGGCCCTGCGCAACTACGACCCCTGTATTTCCTGCGCCACCCATTGCCTGCAGATCCGGGTGGAGCGTTCATAAGCCTGTTCTCAGTTTTGGGTTTTCAGGCGGTTCAAATTGAATCGCGGACGGCTTGGTGAATCTCATCCCGGGATAGGAGGATTCCCACCTCATTTCCCCCCTTGAAAAGCCATCGGGAAGTTCTTATACCATTTTCATAATGAACTGCATCAAACCTGTAGGGCCGGACCCGTGTGTCCGCCCGTCAAAGTGGGCCGACACATGGGTCGGCCCCTACGAATGTTTCATTTCAAGGAGAAAATGGTATTAAACATAATGAGAAGCTTCAATATCAGCTGGGAGGGGGCGCGGCCTGGCCGCGGGCTTTTTCCCGACACAGGAGTGTGACATGATTGAATTAATGAAATTGTTCACCCCGGTGGACGCCCTGGATGGCGATGAAGCCAGGCAGTACATGGGAGAGCATAAAGAGGGGACCTACACCCTCCTGGATGTGCGCCAACCCTGGGAATATGAAGAGGACCACCTCCCCGGGGCCACGCTCGTTCCCCTCGGGGACCTGAAGGAGGGCACCCAGAACCTTGACCAGGAAAAACCCATTGTGGTGTATTGCGCGGTGGGAGGCCGGAGCCGGGTGGCGGCCCAATTGCTGAGCGGCCGGGGATTCAAGGAGGTCTACAACCTTTCCGGCGGCATCAAGGGTTTTCGGGGCGCCAAGGCCAGCGGCCCTCAGGAACTCAGCCTGGACCTGGTGCGGGGGGATGAATCTCCTGCTGAAATGCTGAAGCTGGCCTTTGGGTTGGAGCGGGCCCTAGGGATTTTTTATGAAAAGTGCCGGGACACGGCCCAGGATAAAGACCTGGTGGACCTGTTCACCAAATTGGGGCGCATCGAAGTGGTGCACAAGCAGAAAGTCTACGAGCGTTACGCCGCGCTGACGCCGAATGCCCCGGACATGGCTGCGTTCGAGGCTGACATGACGCCTGACATCATGGAAGGCGGCTTTCGGCTGAATGAGTTCTTAGCGGCCAATGAGCCCTGGCTCAAGAGCATCAGCCAGGTGCTGGAATTGGGCATGATGCTGGAGACCCAGGCCCTGGACCTGTACCTGCGCTTTGCGGACAAAAGCCGGGAAGAGGGGACCAAACAGGTGCTTTACACTTTGGCGGATGAGGAGAAGACCCACATCAAGGCCCTGGGCAAACTCATGGATGAAAAACGCTAGAGGGGGTATCCTGGAGGATGAGCAGGTCCTCGGGCTTCCTGCTCTCCTTCCGAATCTCCATCAATGTAGAGACTTCCCCTCAGGCAATTCGCCGTATCCCTTAACCTCACCCAGCCTAGGCTGAGGCCTGCGCCACCAGGTTCTTTGTCACCTGGTGAATTATCCGGGTTGTCGTCTGCTGCAACGTGGAGATTTGCAAACCAGGCTCCAAAGACTGGGCTCTGATAATTCTACACATGGTTCCTCAACTGCAGCTCAAGGGGGTGCGGGTGCAGGTACCACTGGCCTTTGAGGTAGGGCTGGTCATACTTGCGGACATAGTGATTGACAAGAGTAACGGGGACGATCAGGGGCACCAGGTTCTGATGATACAGGTCAATGATCTCCCGTAACTCCTTTTTTTCGTCTGCGCTGAGGTCGTCTTTGAAATACCCCATCAGGTGGTAAAGCACGTCAGTATTTTTCTTATAGGTGCTCTTGCGGCCCAAGGCCTCAAGAAGGAGTTTCTGGTAGCTGTCGTACAATTCCCCCACGGGTAAGGACGCGGCTTGAGCCACGAGCTTTCCCATCTGCCGCATATGCTCGGTGTTATGAGCGCGCAGCAGGAGCTTGTGGCGGGTGTGGAAGTCCACTACCGCGCCCCGGCCGCCCTTCATTTCCAGCATTTCCCGCCAGCGTTTCAACGTGAAGATGGCCTCGATGAAATTCTCCCGGAGCTTGGGATCATGGAGGCGGCCCTCCTCCTCCACGGGCAACAGGGAGAAGTGCTCCATGAAGGCCCGGGCGAAAAGCCCCACGCCGGTCCTGGTGGGAGAGCCGGAGGGACCGTAGACCTTAACCCGCTCCATGCCGCTTGAGGGGGAGTCACTCTTGAAGATAAAACCGCAGAGATCCTCTTTTTCCAGCTCCGTGACCCGGTTGCGGGCATAGGCCAGCATGCGCTCGGTATGATCCACGCCGGAGCGCACCGTGACCAGCCGGGGGGTTTGGGGATCGCCCACGAGGCGCATGGCTTCCCGGGGAATGCCCAGGCCGCATTCCACCTCGGGGCACACCGGCACTAATTCTACGTATTTTCCCAGGGTATCCGTGATAAACCGGTCCCACTTGTGGCCGCCGTCATAGCGCACCTGTTCCCCCAGGAGACACCTGCTGATTCCCAACCTGATCTTGCCAGTCATGGCGTCATTTCCTCCGATATTATCAGCAATTATACCTGAAAATCTGGAAATCCGAGCTTTGAATTAAGAGAAATGTCTTAAATAAAAGAAGGGAAATTTCCGAATAATTGAACAAGGTGTCCATAACATTGAACACATTATTTTCTGAAGGATGCAGGATCTGGGATAGGTAATTGCATGATATCAGAAAGTTAAATACATGGCACAATCTTTGCTCATTTTGTTTGAGAAAAAAACAGTTTGGGGCTACGCCAAGGGTGAATTCCGGAATTGTTGCAGCCAGGTAAAGGAAATCAGGAACTAATTGCAGGGGAGCTTAACCGATGATAAAAAGGTATAAAATACCGATGGGCAAATGCAAATTCGTCTGAATAAGCCATTCATTTTTGTTTTGGGCTCCATAAAAGACAGAATCGGTTTTTGGCGGAGAGGCTGACGGCGCGCGGGCCTTTAGCCGCTACCCTGCACCCCCAATCCCTTGGGGCAGCTGAGGGGCATATGCTGAACAGAATCTTGGACATCATTGTCTCTTTGGTGGGATTGTTTATTCTGCTGGTGATGCTGCCGGTGATAGCCATTCTCATCAAATTGGATACGCCTGGACCGGTGTTCTATGCCGGGCGTCGAGTGGGCAAAGATGGCAAGATTTTTAAGATGTTTAAATTGCGGACCATGCATGGGGCCCCTAAGTCCTTGGGATGGAGCGTCACCCCCCAGGGGGACCCGAGGGTTACCCCGGTGGGCTTGTGGCTCAGACGGCTTAAGCTTAATGAATTCCCGCAGTTCTACAATATTCTCAAGGGAGACATGACCCTGGTGGGACCTCGCCCGGAAGCCCCGGATATGGCGGGGAAGTATCCCCCCGAGGCCCGCCGCATATTTGCTGTCAAACCAGGACTGGTGGGACCGAACCAGATATTGGGCAGGAACGAAGAGGAACTCTATCCTCAGGGAGTTGACCCGGTGAAGTTTTACCTGGAAGAGCTCCTCCCCGGCAAGATTACGGTGGATCTTAACTACCTTGACCAAAAGTCCTTTTTGGGGGACCTGAAATACCTTTTTCTGGGAGCCTGGGCCACACTGAGCGGCGCGGTGAAGCGCCAGCACCTGACGGACAACCTCACCCAAATCCTGATGCTGGCCACTGACACCCTGTGCTGTCTGATTTCATTCACCCTGGCCCACCTGCTGCGCTTTGAAGGTTTTCCGCCCGGAGAAATCTCCTGGAGCTTTTGGCGCATCCTGCCCCTCACCGTGTTGACCCGCGTCCCCATCATTTTGTATTTGGGGGGCTATCAGGTGCTGGTTCGCTTCCTGGGTCTGAAAGATTTAAAGAAAATTTTTCAGGCGGTGCTTTTGGGGAGCCTGCTCCTGGTGGTGACCAGTTATTTTTCGGGGGCCTTGTTTCAGGGGTACGGCCGGAGCGTGTTCGTCGTGGACTGGCTCAGCCTGACCGTGATGCTCCTGGGCTACCGGGTTTTCCTCAAAAGTTTGCATCAGCATTTTATGCAAGAACAATTTAGCGGAGAACCGGAACGGGTTGCCCTTATTTGGGGTTCAGGGGAAGAGGGTGTCTGGTGCTCCAGATATTTAACTCAAAGTAGAAACCCACGATATTATGTGGTAGGATTTATGGATGATGAAATGAGACTCCAACACAAACAGATCGACGGCCTCAAGGTGTTGGGGGACCACAACCATTTGGAGGTGCTGGCACGCCTGTACCGCATTCAAGAGCTTTATGTGGCCTTGCCGAAAGTTCCCCAGGGACAGTTGGACAGGGTCAGGGAACTTTGCCAGCATTTGAACATTTCGCTTTTACGCTTCTTGCCCCGCACCGTCAAGGAAATCATTCCTTCCGAGCCCATCAAAGAAACCCAGGCAGGGGAAGCGTCCTTTTCCACTGTGTGACGAGAGGTTTCTGCTCTAACCCCAAACACTTATGAGGGATGAAATGGGTAATAAAAATTTTTCCAAGGAAAGTGTTGTTCGGAGTCACAGATCCATGGGCGCTCACGTGGCAGAGAGGGGAAGGGCCGCGCAAAATCCCCGGATTAGCCTGTTTCTCATCCTTTTCATCTGGCTGCCGTTTTT
>JBAQHL010000173.1:0-4036 GCA_049288295.1 Desulfobaccales bacterium | reverse complement strand
CTACTGGATGATCCGGCCGGGCACTGACCTGGCCCTGAATTATGCTTTGATTCACACCATCATCAAAGAAAAGCTCTACGATAAGGAATACGTGGATCGCTGGGTCCAGGGTTTTAATGAGCTGGCGGCCTTTGTGGAGCCCTATACGCCGGAGTGGGCCGCAGGGGAAACCGGCATTCCGGCTGAAGAGATCAAGGCCCTGGCCAGAGAGGCCGCGGCAGTGAAACCGGCGGTGGTTTTCCATTACGGCTACCGGGGCGCCCATCATCCCAACGAAATTTATCTCAGGCGCTCCATTATCATGCTGAACGCGCTCATGGGCAGCATCGAGACCCAGGGAGGCCTGTTCTTCAAGAAAGGTGCGCCGGCTGCGGGCCGGGGGGATATCGGCAAATATTTCAGCCAGGAATTCCCCAAGATCACCCAGCCCCGGTTTGACGGTTCCGGCGGTGAGGCCTTCCCCATCACGGACTCCTCCCACGGCAATCCCCAGAGGCTGCCTTACGCCATCCTGAATGAGGACCCCTATCCCCTCAAGGCCTTCATCGTCAACCGCTTTGAGCCTTTGCAGTCTATTCCCGACAGTGCCGCGGTGCGGCAAGCCCTGGACAAGCTGGACCTCATTGTCGCCATTGACGTTAATTTCAGCGAAATTGCCTGGTATGCCGACGTTATTCTGCCGGAGTCCATGTATCTGGAACGGGCCGATTCCATCCAGATGGTGGCCGGCCAGAAGCCCTCATTGCGTATCCGCCGTCAGGCCGTCACCCCGCGCTACGACACCAAACCGGCGTGGCTCATCCTGAAAGAACTCGCCAAGCGGCTGGACCTGGGTCAATACCTTCCCTATGAGACCATCGAAGACATCTGGAACTTCCAGCTTAAGGACATGGGGGTGAAAATCGAGGACTTTGACGCCAAGGGGTTTGTGCCCCTCACCGATAAGGCCATCATGTGGGACCGGAAAGACGGCATCAAATTCAAAACGCCCTCCGGTAAAATCGAGTTCGTCAGTTCCTTGATGGAAAATGCCGGCTTTCCCTCTTTGGCTCCCTACACCCCGGTGGCCACGGCGCCGGAGGGAAGCTTCCGCCTGATGGTGGGGCGCTGCGCGGCGCACACCCATCTGTCCACGCAGAACAACGCCCTCTTAAACGAGCTGGTGCCGGAAAACGAACTGTGGATCCACTCCAAGGTGGCGGCCAGGATGGGCATCAAAGACGGGCAGTATGTCCAGGTGGTTTCCAACCCCCTGAACACCAACGGCAAAATCAGGGCCAAGGTTACGGACTTTATCCACCCGGAGGCCGTCTTCATGCTCCATGGTTTTGGGAAGACCGTGCCGGTCCAGACCCGCTGTTACCAGAAAGGCGCCAGCGACGCCATCTTGCAGGAAAATATTTCTGATACCATCGGCGGCAGCCCTGCCCTGGACGAAACCCTGGTGCAGATACGCCCGCTGTAGCGAGGTTAACTGTGAGCAAGTACTATCTTCTTCAAGACCAGAAAAAATGTATCGGCTGCCTGAGCTGCGAGGTGCACTGTAAGAGCAACAAGGGCCTGCCTTTTGGACCCCGCCTGGGCCAGATCATGCCGGTGGGCCCCAAGATGGTGGCAGGGCTGCCGCGCCAGGCCTTTATTTTCATGCCCTGCTTCCACTGCGAAGACCCGTGGTGTGTGCCCGTCTGTCCCACCCATGCCATGCGCAAACGTCCCGATGACGGCATCGTCTATGTGGAACCGGCCCTGTGCGTGGGGTGTAAGAGCTGTATCTCCGCCTGCCCCTGGGGCGCGCCCCAGTGGAACCCGGAAACCAACAGAGTGGTGAAATGCGATTACTGCATGGACAGGGTGGATCAGGGTTTGCTCCCGGCCTGCGTGTCCAAGTGCGTCACCCATTGTCTGAGCTTCGGCCGGGTTGAGCAGATGGACCAAACCAAGAGAGAGCGGTTTGCCAAGAATGTCGCCTTTGAATTGGAAACCGTTGTCAGCGGCCGTTAAGGAAAACACTAATAACCGGATACGGGGACTGGCCTCTCCTTAGCCGGTTATCCCTTGATGAAAAATAAGGGAGATTGAACACCATGGTAACTAATGGGCGTCCCCTAATCAGCGTAAGGATTTGCACATTCCCGGGAAAAAGCCTCAAAGATCCCAAGGCCGTTCAGGAAGCCTTTCTGGCGGAGATGAAAGAGCGCCATCTGGACGACCTTGGCCCCCTGGAAGTCCACCTGGTGGGCTGGCGGGGTATTGAAGGCCGAGATGTGGTGGTGGAGGTGCGGGATGCCGCCGGGTCTCATTTATATGAACTGGTCACCCCGGACATGGCGGCCCGCATCATCCAGAGCCACATTGATGAAAATCGTCCGGTGCAACGCTGGTTGGTGGGCAAGGATTTTCGCGATTTTATCGAGCCCCAGAAGCGCTACATCTCCGAACTGGTGGGGCAAATCGATCCCATTTCCTGGGAAGAATACCAGGACTATGACGGCTATAAGGGTTTGCAAACCTTTCTCAACCAGGGGTTTGATTCCTTTCTCCAGAAAGTGGTGGCCGCTGGATTTTGCGAATTTGCCCGGCTCACCGCTTCTCCTCTGGGAAAACGCTGGTGCGAACTGCGGGTGGAAAAAGAACAGCCCATCGTGGTGGTGAACGCGGCTCTCCCCACACCCCATGCCAGCAGCGAGATGTTCATGCTGGAGGGCTGCCCCCACCAGGTGCTGGAAGGGATCCTTTTGGCCGCCAAAACCCTCAAGGCTGAGGCCGCCATCGTCTATATGTCGGAAGATGACCAGGTGGCCCAGGAGAGGCTGCAGCAGGCCATCAAGGCCTCAATTACCGCCCCCATCTGGCCCCGGAAGGAACCCCTCATAGAAGTGAAGGTGGTTGCCGGCCACGGGCGCTATATGATGGAGGACGAGGACCTCCTCATCCGGGCGCTCACCGGGCTTTTGCCCCGGAGCTTCTGGGAGCAGTTCCCCCGCCGGGCTTTCCTGACCCACAGCTTGATGAGCATCGCTTCTCTGCCGTTCATCGCCCAGACCCCGGTGGCCTGGTTTCGCAAGCTGGGGGTGGAATGCGCCCCGGGCACGGTGATTTTTCGCCTCATGGGGGCGGTGGAGCGTCCCGGCTTTGTGGAGGTGCCCCTGTCCGCCACCCTGCACGACGTTATCCACAACGAGGGCGGAGGGTTCCGTTTTGGCCGCACTCCCAAGGCTATCCAGATAGGCGGTCCCCTGGGGGGCATTTTCCCCCTTTCGTTGATCAATATGAACCTGGCGCATGAAACCCTCAAGGAGATGGGCGCCACCATGTCCGTGGGCTCCATCCAGGTCTTGGACGACCGGGACTGCCTGGTCTCCCTGGTGCGGGAACAGCTTGACTTTATTCTGGATCAGCCGGGAGGCCAGTGTCCTTCCTGCCAGGAGGCCTTGCTGAAGATCAGAGAATTGGTGGAGCAAATCTCCGAAGGCATCGGCGATGAGTCCACTCTGAAGGAATTGCAGAATCAGGGCCAGACGCTAAAGATGAAAGGCTCCTGCTATCTCAGCAAGCACGCCATGAACCCCCTGTTAACCGCGCTTCATTATTTCCCGGAAGAATTTCGCCTGCACCTGGAAAACAAACACTGTCCGGCCGGCACTTGTCCCAAGCTGCTCCTGGCACCCTGTCACAAGGCCTGCCCCACCGGCATCGACATACCCAGCTTTATCGGTTTGATCGCCCAGGGCAACCACCAGGAAGCCTGGGAAGTAATGAGGGAGGACAACCCCTTTCCCTGGGTCTGCGGCCTGGTTTGTCCGCATCCTTGCGAACGGGAGTGCGTCCGCAGCAGACTGGATGAATCCATTAACATCCGCTACCTGAAAGCCTTTGCGTCAGAATGGGTATCTAAATACGGGAATTTTTTTCCGCCCCAACCAGCCCCGGCCAACGGCCATAAAGTGGCGGTGGTGGGCTCTGGCCCCGCCGGGCTCTCCTGCGCCTACTTTCTGGCGCTACGGGGCTACCAGGTGACGGTGTTTGAAGCGCTCAA
>JBAQHL010000172.1:0-6824 GCA_049288295.1 Desulfobaccales bacterium | reverse complement strand
GCAGGCTCCCCCTGGGCTTATCCTGGAGTCAAGCTAGCCTCCAGTTTTGACGTCGTCTTTAGTGTTTCGACACCTCATCAGTGGTTCGCTGATGCTCGTCTCCCTGAACCACACCTGCCACGGTCTTTAGCCATGACTTTTCCTTAACGCTCACCACCCTGGCTCTTTACCAGCGCAGCTTGAGGTGGTTTGAAGCCTGCTCCTGCAAGCCGACTCCGGGGGGCCCACCCCCATCTCTCATGCAGTTGCGCACGCTTATTACTCCAAGCGCCCTCGTGGCGCACCAGCTTGCCATTATCAACAATATAGAAGGTCATTAAGGCAAGTCGCCAGGGGGCGCACAAAATCACCAAGCCCTTTTCCCATAGGTAACTGACCCTGACACTTACTCCGGCCCCTTCACCACCAGGACCGGGCAGGCGGCCTGGCCCATGACCCGTTCGGCCACGCTCCCCAGAAACAGCCGTTTCAGGCCGGTGCGGCCGTGGCTGCCCATAATGATCAGGTCCGCGTGTTTGGCCGCGGCCACTTCGATGATGGCATCTTCCGGCCGTCCGCCCGGGGTGAGGGGATCAAAATCAAGGTCAAGCTCCTTGGCGGCAGCAGCTAAATCCCTTACCAGGGCCTTGGCTCGCTTGGGGTCGAGGTCGCCGTGGGCTGCAGTCACCGCGGTGAGCTTGCCTCCGGTCCGCCTGGCGAGCTCCAGGGCCGTCTGACACGCGGCTTGGCCGGCCGGGGAGCCGTCGCTGGCCACTAAAGGTTTGTTGAAGGACAGGACTGCATTCCGGGGGACCACCAGGACCGGGCAAGGGGTGTGGCCGATAACCCTGGCGGTGACGCTGCCCACCAGGAGCCTTTCCAGGCCGCTTCTCCCCCGGCGGCCCATGACGATGAGCCGGGGCTTAATTTCATCGGCAGCCGCAAGGATCTCGGCATGAATGGGGGACCCTGTCCGGAGACGAATCTCCATGGCCACTCCCTGCCCGGCGGCCTCCTGTTTTATTCCCTCCCGATGCTTCCGGGCCGCCTGTTCCCGCAGCTCGAGAAAGTCCTGCCCCACTCCGGGAATCATTCCCAAAGCGTCAGGTTGAGAAAAATCAGAGGGGGGAATAAATTCGAGGACAAACAACAGAGAGATCCGGCTGCCGCAGACCCGGGCCAGGTCAATGGCTGCTTTCAGAGCTCCCTGGCTGGCCGGGGAATCGTCCGTACAAACCAGGATGTTGTCGAGGGCAAAAGGGCAGGGCAAGGTGGGCGGCATGTGGCGTTCTCCTGTATCAGAGAAGTATCAGGCCCATTATTATAATTTCCTGATTTAATGGTAGCCCTTCCATAATGGTAATGCAATGAAAAGCCGGGGCGCTAATCCGGGCCTAAAAAAATCACGCCAAGGCGCTAAGATGCAAAGGAGCAAAGGCGCCAAGCCGCAGAGCTCATCCAGGCCGGCTTTTTACGATAAGGACCGGGCAAGGGGATTTGCCGATGATCTCCTCTGCCACACTTCCCATAAGAAGACGGGTGAGACCCGTGCGGCCGTGACTGCCCAGAATCAACAGGTCGCTGCCCCGGGCCTGGGCGGCCCGGAGAATGGCCTCGCCGGGAGACCCCCACGACAGCAGGGTGTCCAGGGGCACCCCTTCCCGGTCGGCTTCATCCCGCAGCCTGTGCAGGATGCTTTCTGCTTCCGGTATGTCAGCTTCCTTGGGGGCCGCGCAGACAGCCAGTATCTGGCTGCACCAGGTTCTGGCCAGAAAAAGGGCCTCCCTGCAGGCCGCCTCGCTGAATAAAGACCCGTCACTGGCCACCAGGAGGCGTTGAAAAGTGAGGGGGGCCGCCGGGGGCACGACCAGAACGTTGACGGGGCTGTGGCCCACGATCCGGGCCGTGACGCTGCCCATCAACATCCCGGCGAAGTCGCTGCGCCCCCGTCTTCCCATGACGATGAGATCAGTGGGGGTTTGTTCAACCTCCGCCAGAATGGCCTGAGGGGCCGCCTCTCCCCGGCGCACCAGGACTTCGGTCTCAAGCCCCAGGGCAAGGGCTCGAGAGCTGATGGCCTCAAGGCCTTCCCGGGCCTCCTGTTCCCACTCAGGGATGGCATCCAGCGCCTGGCTGGCGAAGCCCGGGTTGTACTCCAAAACCTGAAGCCACCGCAAACGGCAAGGCCGGCGTTTCGCCAGGGCCAAGGCCGCCGCAATCGCCCCCTGGGACGCCGGAGACCCGTCGGTGCATACCAGGAGCTTAACGGGTCGCGTCCGGTGAATAGCCATATTTATGGGCCGGCCTCCTCAGGGTCCACAGGGATGACTGCTTTTGACAGCATGCCCCCATGAAGGGCGCATCTCCCGCTCACCCTTGCCGCTGCTACATTTTAAGACAATTTTCCCTGAATCCTAAAAATTTATTAAAGTTTTTTTTAAAAAAGCCGAATTTACTTTACGGTATGTTTATCAATATCATACTTTTAGTGGTATTCTGAATCCCCGGGATGGCAGCCGGTATTTTAAAAGTATATTAAGAACATAGATTGGGCGGATCTCTGATTATGACTATTAAGAATGTTTGTGAGTCACTCAGGCGTTTTTTCCGGAAAAGCAAGGACCACCATGGACATGCAGGGATAACCGTATTCCTGGCGTCTTTGGCCCTGGCGGCGGTTTGGGGTTTTCCGGCCATGGTCTACGGGGCCGGTTTCGCTCTGACCCAACAGGGCACAGCGGCCATGGCCCAGGGGAACGCCTTTGTGGCTGAAGCCAACGACCCTTCGGCCATCTTTTATAATCCCGCCGGCCTGAACCAGATAAAAAGGCCCCAGGTCTATCTTGGCACCGTAATCAACATTCCCGACCGGGAATACCACGGCCCGGACGGGGCTTTTTCCGAGACCCGGCCCCGGTTTTACCATGGAGGCTCCCTTTACCTGGTGTATCCCACCCATGAACGGGTGGCCTTGGGTCTCGGACTCTTCTCTCCTTTCGGCCTGGGATCGGATTGGCCGTCGGACTGGGTTGGCCGCTACATCACCACCTACTCCCAGCTTAAAACCTATAATGTCAACCCGGTGATTTCCGTGAAGCTGATGGACAATCTCTCCGTGGCCGGGGGTGTGTGTTTCCTCTGGTCAGACGTGAGGCTCAGGCGGGACATCCCCGTGATCCCCTTTCTGGACGGAAAATCCGATTTGAGTGGCAGCGGCATGGGGATAGGGGCAAATTTCGGCGTCCTCTACGAACCCATGCAGGGCGTAAAATTCGGCGCCTCCTATCGCAGTAATATTGCCGTTGACCATAAAGGAGAATTGAATCTCTCCCTGCCTGCGTTTATGCGCAATGTTCCCCGGAACGTGGATGGCTCGGCGAAATTAATTTACCCTCCTTCCGTCAATTTCGGCATCTCCGTGAACCGGTTCCCGCCCTTTACCTTCAATGCCGATGCCACCTGGACGGGCTGGTCTACCTATGAGGACCTGGAGGTTAAGCTTAACAAGGCCATTCCGGTCAACGGCCGGCTGGCCACCTCCATTTTCACCGAAAAAAATTGGCATGACGCCTGGGCGTTTCGCTTTGGGGCTAACTGGCAGGTGAAGGACAACATGAAGGTCAGAGCGGGTTATGCCTTTGATATGACGCCGGTGCCGAGTTCCAGCCTTGAGCCCCAGGTGCCGGATTCTAATCGGCATATCTTTTCAGTGGGGGGCGACCTCAAGGTCTGGCGGCTCAACCTGGGGATCGCTTACAATTTCATTCTGAACGAGAACCGCAATAAAGACAATCTCATCGCCTTCAACGGGGTGCCGCTGCCCCCCGAGGCCCAGGTGAACGGCAGATACCAGAGCCACACCCATTCCATCGGCCTGAGCTCGACCTTTGAATTTTGAGACTATAAATTAAGATTTTTGGGGAGGCAGGTTCCCCGCTGGAAGCCCAAGGCGGGGATGAGCCGGGTTTTACTCCTGCCCGCCTCGGGATAGCGGCTGAAAATGATCAATACCGGCAGCATTTCTGCCTCATTCCTGGTCAATAACTTTGCCCTGAAGGACCGGGGCGTTCTCTGGGGAATGTTTTTTTAGGCATCCAGCCCTACCCATCCCCTTCAGTCGTCCGGCGTTCCGGTCCCGGTTCGCTGAAGTCATGAAAACCTCTTACCGGCCTTTCGATAGGTCCGAGGCTCTGGCAGCCACAGAGACGCCTACCCAGAGAGGGCAGGTGATTCCCAAACATTCCCGGTTCTGGTGGGACTGGCGGCAGTGCAGGGGAGCCTCGGCCCGCAGGGCGAGGGGAAGATACTCTCTGGATAGCTCCGCCGCTTTTCTCAGGGCCAGCCAGCTATCCCGCTGGCAGCAGCGGGCCGCCGCACAAGCCGACTGTTCCTGAAGCACCGCCTGGGTAATCTGCTGCACCTGCTGGCGCTCCCGGGCCTTCACCGGGTTGGCGCCCAGAAGCAGGCTGAAGGCGATGCCCACTCCCACCCCGGCGCCGCAGGCCCCGGTAAAGGCGCAATAGCCGCCGGGCACGCCCCGGCCCCGTTGCAAGGCGATGCGCAGCATGTCCGGGGACACCTCGCCCCCCAGGTTCCGGTAGGTGGCCAGGATAATCCCCGGCACCAGGATATGGTGCTCCGGTCCATGAAGAGGGATGGCCGGGTGACGCCGGATTTCCTGCAAAAGGGCGATCATATCGGTTTCAGTGGTGGCGAGACAGATATGTTCCAGAAAGGCTTCAGCGTCCCGGGTGTGACAGGCGTCGCAGACAAAGTGGCCCTGCTCGCAAAGGGCGTTGGCCGGAAGCCTGGCGCCGCAAAACGTGCAGTTATGTTTGGTTTCTTCCTCCAGATAGCTCAAGGGAGCGCCACAGACCAGGCAGCCGGCCTCGTGTCTCAAGGCTGATGCAGGCTTGGCCTCCAGACCTGGGGTTACTAAAGAAAGCTTTGCCCCTGCGGCGGGGGCAGGGCAACAAAAGGATGCCGGCGTTTCCCCGATAGAGCGGTGGTTGATTGGGGTTTCAGGTGGAGGGCAACCAGCCGGCGCCTCAGAGGGGCAGCAGGCCGGTGGCGATACATCAATATTGATGATGGCTCCGGCTTGGTCGAAAACAAACAGGTCTTCAGAGTCACCCGAAAACTCGGACAGAGGGATTTCCCGGCTAACTCCCACCGGGAGAAGGTCTCCCCTATCGGTAACCAGAGCCGCAAAGGGTCCCCGGTACATGACCCGCCTCGCTTCCTGGATGGCGGGCTTGCGGGCTTCATAAGTCATGGAGAAAAATTGCTGGCCCTGGACCATCCGATAGGGAAAGCGTTTCAGGACCCGGGGGGCCACGAACCCCGACTCCGCCAGCAGGCCGAAGAGGTCCCGCTCAGTCAGGGCGCCGGCCAGGCATTCCCCCCGCAGAACCGCATCATTTTTTATGGCTGGATCGGGTTCGGTGTCACAGACCACATCCGAGATGACCAGCCGCCCTCCCGGCTTCAGGACCCGGAATATTTCCGCAAAGGTGCGGCGCTTGTGGCCGGAAAGGTTGATGACGCAATTAGACAAGACCACGTCGATGGCCACATCCGCAATGGGCAGTTCCTCCAGATAGCCCTTCCTGAAATCGAGGTTGCGGTAGCCTAAATTGGCGGCCACACCTTCAGCCCCCTGGGCCGCCCGGGACAGCATGGAGTCCAGCATGTCAACCCCCAGGACCCGGCCATTTTCCCCCACCAGGCGGGCGGCGATGAAGCACTCCACCCCGGCGCCGCACCCCAGATCCAGGATCTGCTCTCCCGGCTTTAGTTGGGCGTCTATCACCGGGCTGCCGCAGCCATAGCCCCGGAACCGGTATTGTTGGGGGATATGGGAAATTGACTCCTCGGGATAACAGACCGGATTGAGAATGTCCTCTTTAGTGGTTTCGGAGGCGGCCTGATAAAACTCCTTCACCACGGTGCGGCTGTCGGGGGAGGCGGCCGCCAGCAGGCAGTTGGTGTGAGTCAGGGCTACCGAACCGTGAGCACCGCAGCTTACCAGAATATCGCCCATTTTGAGGCGCAGCCCTGGGAGGCTGTTAGCTTGCGTGGCTGCCGCCTGTTGGGCGATGAGCCAGAAGGTTAATTGCTCGTACAGGGGCGAGTAAGGGTCCTGGCCGACAAAATCCCCGCTGTAAAGATAACTGTGATCCGGGTCGCCGCCTCCCAGCAGGAACCGCAGGGGAGAGGCCAAGGGGGCGGCAGAGGAGTTTCTGGTTCTTTCCAGGACAGGGCTGCGCCGCCAGGCCTCAGCCAGGTCGGGGTGGAGGTCGGTGGCTAATTTCTCCACACCAACCAGGGCCGGCGAAGGGTAGAGCCTGCCGTCGGGGCCCACGGCCAGGGATTCCCAGCCGCTGCCGGCTCCGTCGTGTTTGGTGCCCCCGGGGGCGAACACCTGCGCCCGCAAGGCGTCCAGGTTGTCGATGCTGACGCCGGCCGCCGTGGCCCGGGCCGCCGCGTCCACCAGTTGGGGAAAAATGACCTCAGGCGGAGCAAACCTGTCGGCCTTGCCCCGGCCCCGCACGAAATACCACATAAAGTGAAGGTTGCCCGCGCCCATCTCGGCGGCGAAATCCACTAGGTGCGGCATATCCTCAACGTTCTGGGAATTCACGCACATGGATAACGTGAAGGCAATTTCCTGCGCCTGCAGCCACTTCAACTTTGCGGTTAGAGCCTCAAAAGCCCCGCTCCCGCGGATGTGGTCGTGCCTGGGGCCAAACCCATCGACGCTGACCTGAAGGTGGAACCGATCCCCGGGCCAGCGGGCCAAAGCTCCGGCGTAATCCCTCAGAAGCGTGCCGTTGGTAAGCACC
>JBAQHL010000171.1:0-3080 GCA_049288295.1 Desulfobaccales bacterium | reverse complement strand
GCATAAACTAAAGCGTGAAACAGGCGCGGTCAATACCCCCCTACCGAAAAAGCCTACGGCCGACAATGCTGAAATCTAAAGTGAGCAACACCGACCATGAAATTATGGTTAATCAAAAAATCGGTTGCATCTGAAACCAAAGCGCTGGGGCGGGCCTCCCTGCCCTCCTTCTTTGAGCGCGGGTTGCTTATCCTAGCGAACATGGTGTAAAAATGAATAATGAGAGAAATTATCCAAACCAGAACCCTAGTCATTGGCATCCTGGTGATTTCCCTACTTTTACTCCCTAAAAAACTCATGGCCACCGAAGAACTTACCTATAAAGTCCTTGAACACGCAGGCGATTTTGAACTCCGGCAATATCAGCCCCATATCGTGGCCGAGACCCTGGTGGCGGGGGATTTTCAGGAAGTGGGCAACGAGGGCTTTCGGCGCTTGTTTGACTATATCCAGGGAAAAAACCGCAAAAAACAGTCCATACCCATGACGGCCCCGGTAACCCAGGAAGCCGTGTCAGAGAAAATCGCCATGACCGCACCCGTGGGCCAGGAAAAGGCGGCGGATAAATGGCGCATAACCTTTGTCATGCCAGCCGCCTACACCATGGAGACCCTGCCGGAACCCCTGGACCCCCGGGTCAGGCTCGTGGAGGTGCCGGGGAAGCTCATGGCCGCGCACCGCTACTCCGGCACCTGGAGCCAGGAGCGCTACGCCACCCGGGAACGCCAACTTCGGGAGTTCATCCAGCAAAAAGGCCTGACAATCATGGGCGAGCCCATCTTCTCCCGCTACAATCCCCCCTTTATGCCCTGGTTTTTGCGACGCAATGAAGTTTTGATTCCAGTGGCCCCGAAACAATAACCGGGGCGCCCCTCTCTTCTATACTTGGAAAATAGTGTGAAAAATTCTCCCCCGACAAAAAGTGACAAAGGAACTTCGGCCCCTGCCCCAACCCCCGTGGCCTTGGTGCGCTGCCCGTCCTATGAGGAGGCCGCAGTCAACCGCGCCCTCGAAACCGCCCTGGACCTTTTGGGGGGCTGGGAACCCCTTTTTCCCCCGGAAGGCCCCATTTATCTCAAGCCCAACCTGGCCGGCCCCTTTCCCCCGGAGCGGGCCGTCACCACCCACCCAACGGTGGTCAAGGCCATGGCCCGCCTGCTGAAATCCGCCGGCCGGGACGTAGTGTTGGGGGACAGCCCCGCGGGCCCGGCCCGCCCCGGCTACCTCAAGTTCCTCTACCGCCGCACCGGTATGGAGGAGGTGGCCCAGGAGTTGGGCCTGCACCTCGACATGAACCTCGAGCCGGTGGAGGTCAAAATCCCCAACCCCAGGGGCCTGCGGGTGGTCACCCTGAACCGCTCTTTCGCCGAGGCCCCTCTTCTGATCAATTTGCCCAAATTCAAGACCCACCTCTTCGCCCGGCTCACCGGCGCGGTGAAAAACCTTTACGGTGCGGTCTCCGGGGTCATGAAGGTGGCCTACCACACCCGCCTCAAGGACCCCGCCGACTTCATGGGCCTCCTCCTTGACCTGGTGGATTACCTGAACCCCAGGCTACAGGTGATGGACGCAGTGGTGGGCATGGAGGGGGACGGCCCCACCTGGGGGCGGCCCCGCCCGGTGGGCTATCTTCTGGCGGCCATGAACCCCCTGGCCCTGGATGGGGTTATGGGCCGCATGATGGGTATTGCTCCTGATGCCGTGCCCCTTTTTCAAATAGCGCCGCCGCCCCCGGTGGAGGTGCGGGGCGTGCCCCTGGAGCAAATCCGGCTGCCGGGCTTTGTCCTCCCCAGCCCCAACACCCTCGAGGACGGCCTGGAAGGGCTCTCCTGGCTCCCTCAGCGCCTAAAGGAATTTCTCAGCAAGGAACTCCTGCCCCGCCCCGGCGTTAACCACGGGATTTGCATCGGCTGCGGCTTGTGCGAGGAATCCTGCCCCGAAAAAGCCATCTCCCTGCAGGACAAAAAGGCCCGGGTGAACCTTGATCTGTGCATCCGCTGCTGGTGCTGCAACGAGGTCTGTTCCGAAGGCGCGGTGGAACTGTCCCGCTCCCGCCTGGGCCGCCTTTTGGCCAGCGCCCGGCGGTGATTTTCTCCCCCCCAATCTCTTAGAGGCTCATGCCTTCTTCATCCTTGGTTCCGAAACGGTCATGGCCCGGTTTGGGCCGCCCCCGCGTTTGAAAATCTTGCGTAGGGGCTTGATTCATTAAGCCCTGAGGGCGCAATGAATTGCGTCCCTACGGGGGCTTTCACGGTAAAGTCCAATGGCTTCTTTTTCTCCCCCCACCAGACCTGGAACCGGTAGGACGGGCTTCCAGCCCGTCCAGTGGAGGGTGCACTCCTTGCACCATGCTTCAAAAAAGGCTTTTGTTGAGTGTGTGTTATACCGGGTTGAGACCATTGCGAAAGCCATGGTGAACAGCCGCCCCCATCTGTAGCTTGCAGGCGAGGGCGCCTGCTCTACAAGATATAGATTTTAAGAGAACCTTCGGGTTAATGAGGGACTTTCGCAGAGGTCTCAAGGTGCGCTCATCGAGATAATAAAATGTGGCCCCAGGCTTCGGCCTGCACACGGACAAATGCTCCCTTAATAAAATCAAGCCAACGCGTCGGATATTGCCTTTTTTCATGTTATACATAATGGTGGTTTTTCTTATTTTTTTTAACCAGGTCGGCCTGGTGCCAACAAAAACCGGGGCGCCTTTCCTCGGAACAACGAGCCTGCGCCAAATAACCTCTTGGGGATATGAGACTTGCTCTTAAAGAATAAAACCTGGCAGTGGGCTGCCATAATCAGTCTGATCGCGGTTCTGGGCGGGGGGGCCTGGTGGTTCTGGTCCGGGAAAAGTGGCAACGGCCACTCCTTCCGAACCGCCCAGGTCAGCCGCGGGGGCCTGGTGGCCGCCATCAGCGCCACCGGCACCGTGCAGCCGGAAGAGGTGGTGGATGTGGGGGCCCAGGTGGCCGGCCGCATCGTGGCCTTTGGCAAGGACAAGAACGGCAAGACCGTGGACTACGGTTCCGATGTAGAGGCCGGCACGGTCCTGGCCCAGATTGACGACGCCATTTACGCGGCCGAAG
>JBAQHL010000170.1:0-8299 GCA_049288295.1 Desulfobaccales bacterium | reverse complement strand
GACAAACAATAATGAAATGCCACCGATAATTATCATGGGAATACGGATTGAGTAGACTGAAACTCCGAAGATTTTAAATATCGGATAAAATAAATAGGCCTTTAAAGCCCCCATGTAACTCATTAACATTATAGGGAAGTTGCCTATCTTAAAGACGACAAAGGAATTATCAACCATACCTACTGCCGCATTGCCGAAAAGGATTTCGTCATACTGCACGCCAGGATGGTTGATTTTTGCTAAGGTCAGGAAAAGGTAGATCAGTATGAGTATTGCCGGGGAAATTGTATAAAGGAATTTGTTGAGAGACATAATCATCTCTCTTGACGGCACCTGTCAGAAAAAGCTTATAGGTGCCGTAAAGAGAATATTCAGAAGGAAATTTATTCGGAACGTAACCTCATTTATTCTTCTTACCACCTTTTTTCCTGGGTTTGGCGGCCCGTTTCTCCTGGCTCCTTTGTTGCTGGGCGGCCAGTTCAATGACTTTTTCCCGCTTGATTTCCACTCGCTTGACTTCCTTGCGCCAGGCAAAAATGATGGGGCTGGCCACATAAATTGAGGAGTATGTGCCGATGATCACCCCCAGGAGCATGGCCAGGGCGAAGTCCTCCAAAACCACCCCCCCGAAAAGGTAAATGGCCAATACTGCCAGAAAGACGGTGCCGTTGGTGACAATGGTCCGGGAGAGCACTTCGTTGATGCTCAAATTGATTATTTCCCCCAGCTTGCCCCGGCGCAGGGCCAGGTTTTCCCGGATACGGTCGAAGACCACCACCGTGTCGTTGAGGGAGGAGCCCGCCAGGGTCAGGAGCGCCGTGACCACCAGGAGAGTGATTTCTTTATTCAAGAGCCAGAAAATGCCCAGCACTCCCAGGACGTCGTGGAAGGTGGCGATGGTGGCGGCGACACCGAAGACAAGGTCAAAACGGAACCAGAGGTAGGCGATGATGGCTAAAAGGGAAATGACAATGGCGATGATGGCCTTCTGGCGTAAATCCCTGCTGACAGAGGCCCCGATTTCGGTGGTGCCCACCGACTTGAATTGACTCTGAGGGATGGCCTGATTGAGCACCTTTTCCAGCTTTTCAGCCATTTCCGACACAGAGGCGTCGGTCTTTTTCAGCTTGACCATGAGGCCCCTGCCGCCCTCCAGGGGTTGGATTTCAGCGTGGCCCCAGCCTTCTTTTTCAAGAACGGTTCTGACCTCATTCACGGTGAAGGGCTTGGCCGCAGTGAACTGCACCATGGCCCCCCCCGAGAATTCCACCCCCAGGTTGCCCCTGCCGAACCAGATCAGGGCGATAAAGGCGATGATACCCAGGAGGGAAAGGACTGCCGATACTGCGAAAGCGTAATAGCGCTTGCTGATGAAGTCTATGTTGGTCTTTTTCATAAACTCCAGGAAGTTCAGACTCTTCAGCCAGCGCTTCAAAATGGCGTAGTCGTATACCACCCTGGTGCCGAACATGGCAGTAAAAAGGTTCAAAACAACGCCCAGACTGAGGGTGACGGCAAAACCCCTGATGGGGCCGGTGCCGAAAATGAAAAGCACCATTGCGGTGATCAGGGTGGTGACGTGGGAGTCGATAATAGTCCAGAAGGCCTTGTCATAGCCACCGTCAATGCCGCTCTTGAGTGGCCTGCCGGCCGCAAACTCATCCCGCATGCGCTCGTAGATGAGGACGTTGCTGTCCACCGCCATGCCCAGAGACAGGATGATGCCGGCGATGCCCGGCAAGGTCAGAGTGGCGCCGAACAGCGACAGACAGCCCAGAAGCATGATGGTGTTGACGATCAGGGCGTAGTTGGCCACCAGACCGGCGAGGCGGTAGTAAAAGATCATAAAACCTGTCACCAAAAGGGTGGCTATGAGGCCCGAGAGTAAGCCGCTGCGGATAGAATCCTGGCCCAGGGTGGGACCCACGGTGATGTCCTGCACCACCTTGACGCTGGCCGGCAAAGCCCCCACCCGCAAGACGGTGGCCAGGTCCGCCGCCTCCTCCGGGGTGAAATTGCCGGTGATGCGGGCGGTGCCCCCGCCGATGCGTTCCTGGATAACCGGGGCCGAGCGCACCACGCCGTCCAGGATGATGGCCAGCCGCTTTTTGACATTGTCCCGGGTAATGCGGTCAAATTCCTGGGCGCCCTCAGTGTTGAACTGGGCCACCACTGCGATCTCGCCGGCATCGGGGCGGACGTTGGCGTTCTCCACCCGGTCGCCGGTCAGGAGCACCTTTTTCTTGAGAAGAAGGGGAACCTTGGTTTCCCGGAGGGTGTCAGGATCCTTGCGCGTTTCATAATAAACTTCGGTATCTGGGGGAATTTTGCCCGCCAGGGCCTGATTCACGTCGGCCCGGTCGTAGCGGTCTTTCAGACGGCCTTCCTTTTCCGCACTGTCAATCAATTCTCCCAAGTTGACCGGGGATTCATCATCCACCAGTTTGAACTCCAATTGGGCGGTCTGCCTGATGAGGGCCCGGGCCCGGGTGGGGTCCTGGATGCCGGGAAGCTGCACCACGATCTGGTCAGCCCCTTGGGGGACAATAACGGGCTCGGTGACGCCGAACTGGTCAATGCGGTTCCTGAGAATCTCCAGGCTGCGACGCAGGGTGTCTTCCTTAAAGGCCTCGATTTCCTTAGGCCTGATATTAAGGGTATAAGCCTGACCGCCGTTCAGCGGCTGGGGCCCTTTCAGGTCCAACTTGGGAAAATAATCTTTGATGAGTTTGGCAAAAGCTTCCTGATCCCCTTTTTTGATAAGAGTCACGGGCAGGGTGTCCTTGGTCACTTCCCCTATCTTCAGGCTGATCTTTTGCCGGTCGGCAATACCGTTGAGGCTGCGGGCCGTGCGCTCCAGTTCGTTGTTGATGGCCTGCTCCAGGTCCACTTCCAGAACCAGGTGCATGCCGCCCTTCAGGTCCAGACCCAGGTTGAGGCCGCGGCTGATGTAGGTTTCCCACCATGACGGCATTTGCACCCAGGAAGGCAGGACCAGCAAAATGGAAAGAAGGGTCAGGATAAACAGCAGCAGGAATTTGAAACGAACGGCGCGCAACATCCGCAATACTCCTTAGGGGCCAGGGCCTAAGCCGGGGCCGGATAAATCGACGCTAACCTGTCAGGGTTGTCATGACAGACGCATGTTTACCCTAACCTCCCGAATTTACCGGAGAGAGGGCAAGCTGTCAAGGGATAGGAGGGGCTTTCCGGTGGATAGTTGATGATGCTGGCGGCATGGGGGGTAAAGATGGTCATAGGTTCAATCCTGCTCATCCCCATGGCCCACCAGGTAAAAATCCATCTGGGGGAGCTTCAGGCAGGTAAGGAAATTGCCGTAGACCAGGCCGGTGTCTATGCCGATTTTGTTGGGGAGAATGAGCGGCTGCTTGAAGGGGGTGTGCCCAAAGATCACCTGGCGCCCAAAATCCGCGGTGGAGGCGATGAACTCCCCCCGGATCCAGTAGAGATCCTTATCCACCTGTTGGTCCAAGGGGATTCCGGGCTTCAGGCCGCCGTGGACGAATACATAGTCGGAAGTGGCATAAAAAGGCAGCAATCCCCGGTAAAAACGCTCATGATCCAGGGGAAGCCTCAGGTTGTCCTCCTCCCGCCAGCCTTCTCCCCAATAGTTCTCAATGGTGTTCCGGCCGCCGTTGAACAAAAAGAGTTGCCGGTCCTTCCCTTCTAAAAAATCCAGAAACATGACTTCGTGATTGCCCTTCAGGCAGATGAGGTTTTCGGCCGGATAGCGGGCCTTAAGGGCCAGAATATAATCCACCACCCCCCGGGAGTCGGGCCCCCGGTCGATGTAATCCCCCACAAAAAGCAGGCGGTCCTGGTGGAGATCAGGCTCAAGATGCTCCAGCAAACGCTTTAAGGGAGCCAGGCAGCCGTGAATGTCGCCGATTACGTAAATATTATCTTCGCTCATAGGCTGGTCGCGGTCACGGACTTTTGGGAGGGCCAGGGGGTGCCCACGGGCCGGAAAGCCTGACTGCTTCTCTCCCTGTTCCCCAACGTTTTTTCGTAACCCCCCTTTCCCGAAGAGCCCAGGATTCCCAAGGGGTGTCATTCCTGAGAAGGACGCTCCTTTCAGGAAGAAGCCTTGGCCCTCTGGGGCAGGACCTGGACCGCGGCAGTAACAATCTCCGGCAGGCTTTTCTCTTCCGGGCGGCGGGCCGTGGCGTTGACCGCCACCCTGAGAGCCTTCAAGCCCTGGGCCCCCTGCAAGTCCTGCAACTCAACCTCCTCCGTTTTATCCTGAAGGTAGCCCGTGGCCTGCAGATAATCAATATATTCCAGGTATTCCGCAGCTTCCTGACGGTGGGAGTAGACAATGGCAATCTTCCCGGGTTGCGTGAGGCGCTCGGGGGTGCCCTTGATCATGGCCTTGTCAATGCGCTTTTTGATGATCTCGTGGCGGATGTCGTAAGCCCCCTCCACCTCGAAGTGGCGCTCATCCGGACTGAAACGGATGGAAAGGGGCGAGTCCTGGACCAGGATAAGATGGGTGGTTTCCAGGGCCAGGGGCAGCTGGTCTTTGAGGGCTTCGCTAAGCCGCACCACCTCGCACATGACCATAAGTTGCCACAGGCGCAGGTTCCGGAGATACATCTGGCAGAATTTGCCACTTTCCACCATGCTGGCCCCGATGTAGATGGTGTGCTCCACCCCGTCAGTTTTGCGTTTTTCGAAGTAATGCGGAAAATACCCCTGGGCCTTGTCTTCCTCCTGATCCAGGAAGGTGGCGATGGCCTCGTTAATGAGCTTGAGGCTTTCCTCAAATTGCCGGCGGCTCCGGTAAATGGTCCGGGCCTGGGGGTCCAGGGCGGCCCGGTAAGCGGCAAGGCTTTCTTTAACCTGGGGGTCGAAGGTTTCCAATTGCTCAAAAATGGGTTCAATCACCTGGTGGATGAATTGGAGTTTGGTGGTTTCGTCTCCGGCCCGCAAGCCATTGGCCATGCCGGCAATCTGCTTGTTAATCCGGTGGAGGTAAGAGTCCAGGATGGGCAGGGGCCGATGCTCGCGGGCCAACTCGATAACGCCCTTAACCAGCCGGAAATGCTCGATGAGATCGTCCTGGATGGCTGTGTTCCTGTGGTCGCTGGACATCCTGATATCAGAAACCCCGAACAGGGGGTACACCTGATCAAAAACGATGTGCTCAAACCCGGAGCCTGCGGCTTCCCGGTTCTGGATGTAGTTCAGCGCCGCTTTCTGGAAGCGCCACTCCACCGCGGGGTGGATGGCGGTGCACTCTTCCTTGATGACCGTTTGGATTCTTTGATTCAGCTGCTCCAGGCTGCGGTTCAAGGCCACGGCGAACAGGGGCAAAACCGGGATAAGCTGCGCGGTGTTCAAAGCGTTGAGCGCACCGCGTCTGGTTGACTTGAGGGCCAGGACTCCCAAAAGCTGGTCCTGATAATGGAGGGGCGCCACATAGACGCTGCGGTAGCCTTTCTCCCGCAGGCCATCCTCCAGAATGGTGCACTCCGGGCAAGTCTGCAAATCTTCAATGACCAGAGGTTCCCCCTGGTCCATGGCCCGGGAGAAGATGGAGCCTTTAAATTCACTGGTCTGGTAGGCCGCGGTGTGCTCCAGGACGCAGCTTTTTTCCGACTGGTTCGGGGCCAGGGGCAGGAGAAAAATCTGTTCGTTCCGAATGGCGGCCAGGCCCAGGTCAATATCCGGTTCCTGGAGGTAGACCTGCAATTTTTCCTGGAGACTGGCGAAACCAGTCCGCTGAAAAACCGCTTCCTTTTCGAAGAGGTCGGCCTGCAGGGCTGCCAACATGTTCTGCGCGGAGACATCCGTGGCCCGCATAACGCCAAGGCCCTGGATTTCAAAATTTTCCGGGGGCAGCAGTTCCCGCCACACCTCCAGGTTCGTGACATTGGCCAGCAGTCTGACCCGATCTTCTTCGGTAAGCGTCCTGGGTTCCTTAAGGGTCTTGATTTCCACGAACTTGGGATCGAAGGTGATATTGAAATAATGCTCCAGTCCGGTTTTCGGGCAGATAGCTCGGGCAATCAGGGGATACTCCCAGTTCAGGTCCATGCCGTAAATCTTTTGCAGGATGAAAAGGTTAGCCTTGAGAGTCTTGCCCCAGATCCATTCCTGTGGATTAACGTTAAATCGGGGGGTAAACTCCTGGCCCTCCAGGCCAAAAAGGGTCTTAAAGGCCGGCGTGGCATAGACCACGGTGAATTGGTAAGGAACGAAGGCGGCCGCGCAGTCGCTTTCCCAAAAAGCCGGCGGAAAAACCATGGTCATGAGCAGGTCAATAAGACCCCGGTGCTTTTCCAGAATGGTGAGATCCTGGATGGGTTCCCGCAGCTCCGGGGCCTCTGCCATCTTCCGGAGAATGTCCGGGGCCATGGCGGCGAGACCGCAATCCCCTGCGGCCAGCAAGTGTTCCCAAAACGCGATGAGGGGTCCCAAACTGAGCTTGCAGCTATAAGGAAAGGCTACACCCTGGAAGATCATGTCCACCTCTGCAGAGCGGATAACTAATTATATTAATTTTAAAAATATAAGCGCGGCCGGTTCCGAAATCAAGAGGCCGAACGGGGACTGACGGGGGGTGTTAACCAGGTGCCTCGGGAGGAAATTCAGGAAGGCATCGCCCCCGAGGCCTTGGGGCCAGGGGCTTGAGGGGTTAGCTGCGACTGGGCGCCGGTATGGTGATCTGCTCGAGGTTGCCCTCCAGATCGGTAATAATCAACTTCCCCGAAGGCAGGCGGAAGGCCCGGGCATCCCCGTCGGATTGGGAATATTCCTTGGGGACCTGGACTTCCGGAAGATTGGCCTCGATTCTGAACATCAGCCAACTGCCGGTCACCGGTTCTTTCTCACTGCCGGGGATCGCCTGATACATGATGCCCTCTTTTGCGAAAACCTCTTCCAAATCTTTTAACCCTGATTGATCGACATGCAGCAACATAACCATCCCTCCATCCTTTTTCTCTTGGCCAATCACCTGCCCGGCGAGGAGCCGGCAATTTGACTTGGCACGCTCAACTCATGAATCCGCCGACTTTTGGTAATTTCCTCCTTCTCCTCCCTCCCTCTTCAGAGGTCTTGAGAAGTGGAAAATTCTGATGCGGGTCCCGGCGTTTTTGGGATTTTCGGCAAGGTGCCGGCGCCAGGCATCTTCCTGGCTTTCCCCGTTTTTTACCACCACTACTGCCAATTTCGGTTGGAAAAATCGTGAAACTGCAGACTGCTTTTCCGGACAAACCACAATTCCCTCCATGGAACGGTCACCATGCTCCTGCCTGATTTTTGGGAACATTAAGAAGGACCGGACTTTGATAACCTGAGGCGCCCCCCTGGCATCAAACCCGGGGGAGGCTCATGATAAAATTTGCACCCTTTGGCCACGGCTCGTAAGAGATATCCCCCCCCTGGCTGCGCATGAGGGCCCGGCCGAGCTGCAGGGCGAGCCCCGCTCCCTGGCTGCGGTCCCGCTTCCTCCTGCCGGCGGAGAACATTTCCGCCTGGCGGCCTGGGGGAATAGGCGCCCCGCTGTTTTTCACGTGCAGACGGAAATGCCCGGGGGATTCATCAATATTCAGGTAAATGCTGCACCCCACCCCGCCATGGGTGATGGCATTTTGCAGCAGGTTACGGAAAACGCTTTTCAGGGCTACCCGGTCACCCTGGATGCGCTGCTGAGAGGCGACCGCCGAGGACAGACAGTTTACCAGGGTAATGCGGCGATTCTGTATTTCTTCTTCAAATTCCTGGACCACCGGGTCGATGATGTCCTTTCTGAGATCAAGCAGTTCTTGCGGAGACATACTGTCATTATAGTTTTGAAACTTTTGCAGGAATTCCTCGGTTAAGCTGTTCAAGGCAAGGGCCTTCTGAAAAGTTTTCTGGAAAATTACCTCCGCTTCCTGGCCGACCTTGCCCTTGAACCTGCGCTCCAGGAGCTTCATGCCTTCGCTGACGGAGGTGAGCAGCCCTCGCATATCATGAAACATGAGGCCGAGGTTGAGAAAAACCCGCTGGTTTACCGGATGGAGGAGGTTTTTTCTCCGGTGGGCTTCTCCAGTGGTGGTCTTCGACTCCAGGCAAAGGCACAGCCGGCGCCAAATCTCCGCTATGCGGCACGGCAGGATGACATAATCATCCGCCTCGATTTCAAAGATTTCGGCGGGGAACTGGCTGTGATTGCCAAGAATGATGAGTCTGGTCTCCGGATTGAGCTCCTTCACCATATACAGAACCGCCAGGCGATGATCTTGTCGGCCGTTCATTTTCATCACCACCAGGCTGATATTACTGGTGC
>JBAQHL010000169.1:0-4942 GCA_049288295.1 Desulfobaccales bacterium | reverse complement strand
CTGCCAGCCTGTGCAGAAACAGGCAGGTGCCTGTTCTCCCAGCAAGAGGCAGGTGGGAGGGGGCATGAGGAAGGGCAGGCGGGCGGGTTTAAAACCTGCCCAAAGGTTCCCTGCCCATTTCCCCAATAACGAAAACTCTTTTGCCCGCAAGCCATCTTACCGGAAAACTTCCCATTTCTGCAATGAAAACTCTTGTAAAGGGGTTTGACAAGTGGCCGCTTCTGAGATACATAATTTCATCTATTCCCTGGGAGGATGAAAATTATGGTGGAAAAGGCGAAATACATCTGGATGGACGGCGATTTCATCCCCTGGGACGAGGCCAGAGTGCACATCCTCACCCACACCCTGCACTACGGGCTGGGGGTCTTTGAGGGCATTCGGGCCTACCACTGCCACGACGGCCGCACCGCGGTTTTCCGGCTCAAGGAGCACATCCAGCGCTTATTTGACTCGGGCCACGTCATGCAGTTGGTCATCCCTTTTACGCCCGCCCAGGTGGAGGCCGCCTGCGTGGAAATCCTGCGCCTGAACCAGCAGAAAGAGGCGTATCTGCGGCCCCTGGTCTTCATCGGCGACGGAGTCATGGGGCTCAACCCAGCCAACAACCCCATCCGGGTCACCGTCATCAGCTGGCTGTGGGGGGCCTACCTGGGAGACGAAGGGCTCGCCAAGGGGGTGCGGCTGAAGACCTCGGCCTTCACCCGGCACCACGTGCGCATCATGATGACCAAGACCAAGACCGTGGGCAACTACGTCAATTCCATCCTGGCCAAGCGGGAGGCCCTGCAGGGGGGCTATGATGAAGCCATTTTGCTGGACACCGAGGGTTATGTCTCCGAGGCCTCCGGCGAAAATATCTTTATGGTCAAGGATAATGTCCTGAGGACGCCGCCCCTGACCTCCATCCTGCCGGGCATCACCCGGGATGCGCTGTTGACCCTGGCCCGGGACCTGGGGATCCCTGTGCAGGAGGGGAAATTCTCCCTGGACGACCTCTACCTGGCCGACGAGTGCTTCCTCACCGGCACCGCCGCGGAAGTCACCCCGGTCAGGGAAGTGGACGGCCGCCTCATCGGCAAAGGGTCGCCGGGCCCCATCACCAAAAAGCTGCAAACCGCGTTCTTTGAGGTGGTGAAGGGCCAGAATAACAAATACCAGCAGTGGCTCACCTATATTTAACATTGCACCAGACCTGCAAGGGGGAGGGGTATCTCCGAATTCCTTCCCCTTTTTAGTATCTTCCTCGCATGCCCCCAACCCAAAGCCTTTTCAAGTTCTCCCATTGCTGGCCGATAAGCCTGAATAGAGTTGAAATGCGACTGGCTCCGAAGGAACCACCATGGACATTCCTAACCTGCGGCAGCAATTCCTGAGCGAGAATCTGAAAATCCTGCGGCGTCCCACTCCCAGGCAGGAGAACACCCCTTACCTGCCCATCCTTCTCAAAGTCATGATGGTTGAAGAAAGACTCACTTTCCCGGTATATCTGAAGGTGAGCGAAGGTGAAAAAGGGGATATCAAGTTTCTGCCCTATCTGGAAGAAGGGGAGAACCTGCAGGGTTCGTGGGTGGAATCTTTGACGAAGGTGGGGATTGAAAGCCTTTATTTTCACGAGCAAGACCTGGACCGGGTGGTGGCTTACCTCAACAACCATATTCTCCTGACCAGCGCTGATCCTGATCACTATCGGGAAAAATTCTGCATTTTGAGAGAGCACCTGTCGTTGAGTGTGCGCCGGGCCTTTGCAAGCCCTCACCTGGGGACCAACGTCCAGCTGGCCAAAAAAGCCGTGACCAACCTGGTAAAGTTTATGGGGAACAAGGGCTTTCCCTGGAAGCTGGTCTGGGAAATGCTCCACCGGGATTATACGCTCTATAACCACTCGGTGAACGTGAGCCTCATGGGCATGGCTTTTATGGGTTTCCTGGGAAAAGCCGGGAAGGATTGCCTGCACATGGGACTGGCGGGTTTGTTCCATGATGTGGGTCTGACCCACCTCAAGGAAGAAACGGTTAATAAAAAAGAACCCCTCGACATCGAGGAGCGAGGAATATTGAACCGCCATCCCGGCCTGGGGTACCGGCTCCTGAAAAACAACCCCGAGATTCCCGTGGACTCTCTGCGATTGATCCTGGAACACCACGAGAACGCTGACGGCTCCGGTTATCCCCAGGGCCTCCCCTTACAGCGCCAGCACCCTTACACCAGGATCCTCTTCATCCTGGAGGTGTATGACGGCCTCACCACCTTCAGGCCTTACCGCCCGGCCCACACCCCCTTTGCCGCCTTAAAAATCCTCCAGGAGCAGCAAGGCAGCAAGGGCTTGGCCTGTGAACCCCATACCTTGAAGAAGTTTATCCAGTTCCTGGCTCTCGCCTAGGGCAACCCCCCAGATCTTTGCAATATTGCAGCAGGATATCGGTCTCAGTGAGGATGCCCAGAAGCTTATTGCCCTGCACCACCGGCAGGCAGCCGATTTTGCGCTCCATCATGAGGGCCACGGCGTCTTTCAGCTCCATGTCCGGGGACACCGTGGTTACCTGCTTCACCATGACATCCTTGATGCGCAGGGTCTTCATGACTTCCCGGGAGTCTTTGTTGCCGTAACCCAGGGCCTGGGCCAGGGAAGTGCGGAAAAGATCCCGCTCTGAGATAATCCCCACCACGCTCTCCCCGGAAACCACCGGCAAGTGCCGGATTCGCCCTAGCCGCATGATATCGTTGGCCAGGCTGAGTTCTTCCTCGCTGCCCAGGGTGGCCACTTCCTTGGTCATGATATCTTTGACTTTCATGATTCCCCCGCACCGGTCAGGTAGAATGGTGGTGATCCCGTCTCACAGGCTTGCCAGCCACTGGCGAGCCCGGGCGCTCAGTTCAGAAAGCAGGCTCATGGCCCGGGTGGCGCCAGCCGGGGTAAGATACCCCAGGCCGCAGGCCGGAGTCAAAAGGGAGCGGCTGAGCACTTCCCGCAACCCCAGGCCCAAGCCGGCCAGACGTTCCGCCTGGGAGGCGAAGCGCTGCCAGAGGCTCTCGGCAGTCTCCCCGGACAATTCCTCCCCGGTGGGCACGAGTCCCCAGGCCAGGTAGCCGCCCCGATGGAAGAAGGCAGCCAGGGCCTGGTCATAGAGGAGGAGGTGATCAAAAAAACCATAAGAGTCAAAGCTCAGGATATCGAGGGGCGTCGACAGGAGCAAACCCCAGTCAGTGTTGCCGCAGCAATGCACGCCCACGGTCATGGGCCCCGCCTCTTTGGCCGCCTCCATGGTTTCGGTCAGGATGGTGCTCACCTCCTCCCGGGAAACCGGCAGGAAGGCAGAGCCAAAACCGGTCAGGATGGGTTCGTCGAAGAAGACCACGGCTTCCCGGCCGACCTGACGGAACTGCTCCGCCTGCCAGGCGGCCTTGCGGGCCAGCCCCTGGGAAACGGCCTGGGTCAGGTCCCGGTCGTAAAGAATGGCTTTGCCGCTGCCGTCTTTGACCATGCCGGCGAAGGTCACCGGCCCCACCACTTGCCCTTTCAGGGCCCCAGGTCCAAGATTCTGAAGCCTGACCTGTTCGATGAGGGTGTGAAAGCCCTGGGCTTCGGCGAGGCTCAGACCAAAAGGTTCCAGCCCTTCTCCCCACAAGGTTTCATAAAACTGAGCCAGGGCCGTTTCCCGGGAGGCCTCCGGGTCAAGGCTTACCTGGCGGGCTTCCAGGTCGACCTTTAAGCCCGGCAGCCCTCCCGCTCCCTGGGCAACCATTTCCTCCCTGAAGCCCAGGCGGACAAGCTGAGGCCAAAAGGGCATCTCCGGGGAGTTCTCGAGGATCACGGCCACAGCCTCCCGGGGGTCTTCATAGGGGACCGAGCCGATACCGGTTACCGCTAAGGGTGCAAGTGTTGTCATAGCGACAATGTACCAGCTTCCTTTATTATGTCAACCGGTTGCCGCGGCCGGCCAAAATCTACTTTGCTTAAGCCACGGGGGAAAATTTCCGGCCCCATGGCGGCAGTGCTCACTTTTTCGTTGCATCCCCTGAGATTTTCATCCAAAATACCCCAAGCGTACGGGGGGGCGCGCGGGTGAAGCCGGCCAAAGAACCCAGGGGTATTGGCAAACACTGGTTCACCAGAACAGGGGTCAAGATCACCCTGGCGCTAACTATTGTCCTAATTTTCCTGGTCTTTTTCAGCCACCGGGGACTTTTCCAGATGTATCGCCTCAAGCAGGAAAAGGCCCGCCTTGATGCCGAAAATCAAAAATTGGCCGAGGAAAACCTGAAATTGACCCGAACCATCCACCGCCTGCACAACGATCCGGAGATGATCCAGGATCTCATTCGCAAAGAATTGAATTTTGTTAAAGGAAACGAGGTCATTATTCAGTTGCCCCCTCGGGAAGAGAACCTGCCGGTGAAGGCGGCTGTCCTGCCTGACCGGCCTCCACCTGCGCCACCCCAGGGGACCGTGAATCAAAAGCCTAAAGGTCGCCAACGGCCGGCCTTGGAATCCCCAAAAACGACGCCATAACCGGCCGGCCCGCCCTCTGGAGATCACCTTTCCCTTTTCATCTTATGCGTTATTCCCGGGAGACCTATTTTCCCTGGTGTTATGGGGACCTGCCGGCTGGATTCTCTCAATATATGGCAAGCACAGGCAGGGCGGAAGACCATTTTTCCTTTGAGATGAAGCATATGTAGGGGCCGGCCCAGGTGTCGGCCCACGTTGACGGGCAGACACACGGGTCCGCCCCTACAAGTTTGTTGTAGGTCATTATAAAAATGGTATAAGACGCACCCTGTGGCTTAAAACTCAAAACTCGAAACTTTTCAGGATATTAAGGAGGAATGATGTACTCCACTGCGGAATTCAAGAAAGGCCTTAAGATCGAAATTGACGACCAGCCGTTTGTGATTGTGGATTTTCTCCACGTGAAACCGGGGAAGGGCGGCGCTTTTG
>JBAQHL010000168.1:0-5003 GCA_049288295.1 Desulfobaccales bacterium | reverse complement strand
CTCCCTTATTTCACCAATGACATGCCCAGGTTTGTGGCCCAGGAATTAACCAATCTGAATAAGGCCAGCCCTCCCGTTAAAGGGTTGATTTTGGACCTGCGCAATAACGCCCGGGGCAGCCTCGAGCAAGCGGTGCGCACCGCCTCCCTTTTCCTCGGCAAGCAAAAGGTAGTCGCCACCCGAGGCCGCCAAAGTGGGGCCGAACAAACCTATCAGGGCGCGGAGAGTGAGGTCCTCAGGTCTCTACCCCTGGTAGTCCTGGTGGACCAGGGCACAGCCCGGGCTGCCGAGATCGTGGCCGGGGCTTTGCAGTACCACCGCCGGGGAATTCTCTTGGGTGACAAAACCTTCGGCCTCTGCGGACTTACCCAGGTGATGCCCCTGCAGGATGGTTCTGCCCTCATGATGACCGTGGCCTACTGCTATACCCCCGGGGGACAGAAAATCTCCAATGATGGCCTCAAACCTGATATCGAAGCCCAGAAGCCACCCGAAGAGGACACCAAGTCCCTGACCTCCCCGACCCCAAACCCGGATAATGACCCCTGGGTGAAGCAGGCCGTGGAAGTGCTGAAAAGCGGTCGGGCCCCATCCTCTTAGGCTGAGGGTTTCCCAGGGAACTCAAGGGGGCCTGGGGCATAACCGAACGTGTTGAATCACCTATTTTGGACAACCCTCTGCAAACACCACGAGGTTAGAGAAAAAGCCCCGGCCTGCCAGGGGCCAGTGAGTTGAATAAAGATGGATAACTATCGCACCCGAACCACATGGAATATCCCCAAAGGGCGGCGCGGTCTCTGGTTTGCCACGGTGATCGTCCTTGTCGGGCTGGTTTTCTGGGGGCTGGCCAGTTCGCCTTCCCTGACCACCGCCACGGCGGCCTCAAACCGGGACACCCAGCGATTGCTGGCCAAATCCTCGGTTCCCCTTACCGACCACCAACTTAAAGTGTTTGCCAATGCTCTGGATATTGTCGAACAAAGCTATGCCGAGGCCAAGAGCAGCAAGGACCTGGTGTACGGCGCCATCCAGGGGGCCGTGGGCGCCCTGGATCCTCACTCCTCTTTTATGACCCCGGAGGAATTCAAGGAACTCCAGGTGGAAACCAAGGGGAAGTTCAGCGGCATCGGCATCGAAATCACCCTGAAAGACCGGAAATTGATTGTGGTCTCGCCCATCGAGGGCACCCCGGCCTTCCGGGCCGGAGTTAAGGCCGGCGACCAGATTGTTAAGGTCAACGGCACCCCCACTAAAAATATCTCCATTACGGAAGCGGTGCGGAAGATTCGGGGACCCAAAGGCTCCCACGTGTTGATCACCATCAACCGCCAGGGTTTCTCCAAGCCCCAGGACTTCAGCATTGTCCGGGACATCATCCCCATCCACAGCGTCAAGGCCCGCCTCATTGAGGGAGGCTACGGCTATATCCGGGTGGCCAATTTCCAGGACCAGACCTCCCGGGATTTGCACAATTATCTCCAGAAAATGCGCCAGCAGACACCCCCCATCAAGGGCCTTATCCTTGATTTACGCAATGACCCCGGGGGACTGCTGGACCAGGCCGTAATGGTGGCGGACGAGTTCCTGAGCCATGGCCTCATCGTCAAGACCGAGGGGCGTGACGCCCGGCAGCGCATGACCTTTAATGCCCGGCCGGGGGATGCCGGCGATCGGGAACAATTTCCCGTTATCGTCCTGATTAACGAAGGCAGCGCCTCCGCTTCCGAGATTGTGGCCGGCGCCCTGAAAGATCAAAAGCGGGCCGTGGTGATGGGCACCAAGAGCTTCGGCAAGGGCTCCGTGCAAACCATCCTTCCCCTGGGTGACGGCTCGGCCCTGCGCCTGACCACCGCTCTTTATTACACCCCCAGCGGCAAGACCATTCACGAAAAGGGCATTATTCCCGATATCGAGGTAAAAGATGCCCATGTCGCCCTGGGCAAAACCCCGGAAAAACTGCGGGATGAGGCCCTGGATCGTCATATGCGGGGTGAAGGCATTACCGACAAGCCCTGGGACAAGCCCCTCACCGAGCAGGACATCAAGAATGATTATGTCCTGAACAAGGCCATGGAGGTCATGCGCCAATGGCCTCCCAAGGAGCTGGCTCAGAAGCCCTCCTCCTGATTGATTATGCCCGATACCATCCCGGCCGCTCAGGCCCTCGTGGCCATCATTGGCCGGGCCAACGTGGGTAAATCCACCCTCTTTAACGCCCTGACCCGCTCCTCCCAGGCCCTGGTAGGGGACATGCCCGGGGTCACCCGGGACCGTCACTTCGGACGGGTAGTCTGGGATGAGCGCGCCTTCCTCCTGGTGGACACCGGCGGCTTGGTGGGCGGAGAAGACGAGCTGGGCCGCCTGGTGCAGCGCCAGGCCGAAGCCGCCGTAGCCGACGCCGACGCGGTTCTCCTGGTCATGGACGGCAAGCTGGGCCCCCAGCCAGGGGATGCCGAAGTGGTGGACTTTCTGCGCACCACCGGCAAGCCCCTGTTCCTGGTGATCAATAAAATCGACCACTCCGGCCGGGAAGACAGCCTGGCCGAATTTTACCGCTTCGGCATCTCCCCCCTCTACCCGGTGTCTGCCGCCCACAAACTGGGGCTGGCTCACCTGGTGGAGGCTGTGCTCGCCAGTCTCCCCCAGCTTCCGGAAACCCCCGCAGAGACTCAGGGCATCCGGGTGGCGGTGGTGGGGCGGCCCAATGTGGGCAAGTCCTCCTTCATCAACCGCATCCTGGGGGAAGAACGCCTCATCGTCAGTGACCTCCCCGGCACCACCCGGGACGTCATCGACACCCCCCTGACCTACCAGGGCCACGACTATGTGCTCATTGATACTGCGGGGCTGAGGCGCCCCAGCCACGTGTCTCCGGGCCTGGAAAAATACATGGTCATCAAGGCCATGAAGGCCCTGGAGCGCTGCGAGGTGGCCCTGCTGCTCCTTGATGCCCGGGAAGGTGTCACCGGCCAGGATTTGCGCATCGCCAGTCTCATCGCCCAGGAAGGCAAGGGCTGTGTGGTGGGGCTTAACAAGTGGGACCTGGTGGCCGGGGAGGCTCGTGCAGCCGTCATGGCCAAAACCAGGGAGGGTTTGGACTTCCTGCCTTACGCCCCGCTGTTGTCTCTCTCCGTCAAGACCGGCCACAACCTGTCCCGGGTCTTCACCTCGGTGGACGACATCTATGAACAGATGGGCCATAGGACCGGCACCGGGGAGCTTAATAAGCTCATGGCCCAGATAACCAGCCGGGTTCGCCCTCCCCTGTACCGCTACCGGCCGATAAAATTCTATTACCTCACCCAACCGGAGACCCATCCCCCCACCTTTATAGCCTTTGTCAACCACCCGGCCGGAATCCCGGAATCCTACCGGCGCTATTTGGTGAAGCAGCTGCGCGAGCACCTGGGTCTCAAGTACTCCCCCTTGCGCCTGTTTTTCAAGGGGCGCACCCGCCGGGGCTAGGCGGCCATCCCGAAAATGAGAACCTGCGGTAGGGGCAACGCAGGCGACCCCCTGCCGGAGTTTTCACGAGAAAGCCTGGCGCATCAGCCTCTCGCTATGCCGCTGAGAGGCAAAGAAAAAGCAATATAATCTCTCGCAAAGACGCTGAGGCGCCAAGGAAAAAGGCCGGTTCTCAAGGGAACCGGCCTTTATTTTCTTTCTTAAAACTTGGCGCCTTGGCGACTCGGCGTGAGCCCGATAAGGCCTCGAACCGTTTATTTTTTCTTTTTGGCCGGCTTCTCTGGCTTGGCCGGCGGACAATCAGCACCCGGCTGACACAAAGTCTGCCCGGAACTCTGGGCGGGCGGGCAGTCAGTGCTGACCGAGCACAGAGATTGGCCGGACGTCGTGGCCGGAGGGCATAGTTGCTGGCCCTGGGTGGGCTCCGGGCACTTCGTGGTTTTGCCGGTGGTGGTGGCTTGGGCCCAGGCCGGGGCCGCCCCCAGGGAGAAGCATACCGTCAGCGCCAAGGCCGCCATCAGGAATCTTGAGGTTTGTTTGGAATACCGCATGCGTTAATCCTTTGTCGTTGGGATTGATAGATTGATATATACCATCATCGGCCTTAAGGCGTCATCACCTTCAGGTCAGTGAAGACCACCGCGTTGGGCTTAACATCGCCCGAGGCCGCCCGCACCCCGATCTGACTGCCGCCTTCCGGGGGTTGGCCAGTAAGGCTGATAATCTCTTTGTCGTTGATGAAAATCGTGGCTTTGGTCCCTTTGGTGACTACCCGCAGCCGGTTGTCGGCCCCCACGCCTTTTTTAATCGCCCCATTCTCCCGCCAGCTCACGGGATTGATGGAACGGTCCCCCAAGCGCCGTTGCACGGTATACCAGCCGTTGGCATTGATCATCAGGGCATAGTAATCCTTCATGCCTTTGCCCCAGAAAACCAGGCCGCTGCCCCAGGTGGGCTCGTCGGCTTTGGTGAACTTCATGGAGATGCTGACATCCAGATCGTTCGGGAAAATGTTCCCTTCATAGACCGCGGTATAGGTTTCTTTTACGGCCGGCTGCACGATCATTTTCCCGTCTTTGATGTCAAAAAACTGGTCCACGGCGCCCCACCCGGGGTCCAGGGAGGTGAATTTATCTTCTAACAGGACTGAGCCGCTCCAGCCCACAGAGGCTCCTCCGAACACCGCGACCATGATCACCAGGACTGCCAGCTTCCGCTTCATAAGGTCCCTCCGGGAGATTTTTCATAACATAGTAATTCTTGAGAGGATAAATTCAAGGGAAGAGCGAAGGAGAAAATTTTCACAAACTTGCGCCCAGGGGATTCTACCTGCTGGCTTGGAGGGAAAAGGCAATAGGCGTCCCTTCCTCCAGGGTGTTACCCTTCAGAAGTTGCCGCCGAGGTGAGAGATTCGAGAAGATTGTCCCGCTAAATCAGGCCTTGACCAGACAGAGGTGAGGAGGTTTCTCCGAGGTCGGATTCTGGCGTAACTTACCCTCTTTCAGGGTATTCTTGATGCGTATGCCGTTCAGGAGGAA
>JBAQHL010000167.1:0-6729 GCA_049288295.1 Desulfobaccales bacterium | reverse complement strand
GCAGGGGGCTAAAGACCAGGCCCCCAAAATTCTTCCCGAAAAGCAATATATTTTGAAATTCCCCCTTAACCAGGGAGCTTCCTGGAAGCAGCAGGCCGAGGGCTTCATCCTGGAAGACACCATCATAGACACCAAGGGCAGCGTCCAGACGCCGGCGGGTGCGTTTCAAGACTGTCTGGTGCTGAAAAGAATATATTTTCATCCCAAAAACCCGAACACCCCTTTACAGGAAGCACTCTTCTGGTTTGCTCCCGGCGTCGGCAATGTCAAGACGATAATTAAACATACCCAAGAAAATAAAGAAATCGTGCAGGAATTGGTGTCCTTTACCAAATAACATGCGGAAAGGAAAGGTTATTTCATGAGCGACAAGCCCTGGGGCGGGCGTTTTGAGGGGGCCACCGAAAAAGCGGTGGAGGAGTTCACCACCTCCCTCACTTTCGACCGGCGGCTCTATCACCAGGACATCAGGGGTTCCATGGCCCACGCCCGCATGCTGGCCAAGCAGGGCATCTTGAGCGTGGCGGAAGCGGAGGCCATCATCCAGGCTCTGGCGGAGATCCAGAAAGAGATTGATGCCGGGGAATTTGTTTTTGACCCCGCCCTGGAGGACATCCACATGGCCGTGGAGGCCCGTCTCACCGCCAAGATCGGCGAAGTGGGCCGCAAGCTCCACACTGCCAGGAGCAGAAACGACCAGGTGGCCCTGGACGTGCGCCTGTATCTGTCCGGAGAAGTGGAACTTCTCATGGAGGGCCTCACCGAACTCCGGCGGGCCGGGGCGCGCCTGGCCCGGCGCTATCCCGGGGTCATCCTGCCGGGCTACACCCATTTGCAGCGGGCCCAGCCGGTGCTGTTCGCCCACCACCTTCTGGCCTATGACGAGATGTGGCGCCGGGACCACATGCGCCTTAAAGAATCCCTGGCCCGCATCAGGGTCTCGCCCCTGGGGGCCGCGGCCCTGGCCGGCACCACCTTCCCCATCGATCCGGATTATACCGCTGATCAGTTGGGATTCCCCGAGATTTTCCGGAACAGCCTGGACGCAGTGAGCGACCGGGACTTCATCCTGGAGTTTCTGGCCCATGCGGCCATCATCATGGTGCACTTAAGCCGCCTGTCGGAGGAGCTCATCATTTGGGCCAGCGCCGAGTTCGGCTTCGTAGCCCTTCCCGACTCCTACGCCACCGGGTCTTCCATCATGCCCCAGAAGAAAAATCCCGACGTGGCTGAGCTCATCCGGGGCAAATGCGGCCGAGTGACGGGGTCCCTGATGAGCCTGCTCATGACCGTGAAAGGCCTGCCCCTGGCCTACAACCGGGACCTCCAGGAAGACAAGGAGCCCCTGTTCGACGCCCTGGACACGGTCAAGGCTTCGGTAAGGCTGATGGCGGGGATGCTGGACTCCCTGGACCTCCGGGAGGAGCGCATCTCCCAGGCCCTGCGGGGGGGGTATCTGTCCGCCACGGACCTGGCCGATTACCTGGTGCAGCAGGGCGTGCCCTTCCGCACCGCGCACGAACAGGTGGGGAGGCTGGTGCGCTACGCCGAGTTCCAGGCCAAAGAACTGTGGGAGCTTTCCCTGGAGGAGATCCAGCGTTTTGCCTCCCAGGCGGGTCCCGATGTTTTCGAGTGGCTGGCCATTGAAAACGTGGTGGCCCGGCGCACTTCCCCCGGGGGCACGGCCCCGGAGCGGGTGGCCGCAGCCCTGGCCCGGGTGGAAAAAGAACTGGGCCTCCCGGATTAGGAAATTTGGGCATGGCGGTGGAAGGCTAATAACCATGGGGGACTGGTGAGCAGCCTCATCGGGCTGAGATTTACATTGCTTGTGAAATTTGAGAATTGGTTTAATACCAAGTAGCCGTTGGTTGTAGGGGCGCACCCGTGTGTGCGCCCTAAAACGAGGGGCGGACACGCGGGTCCGCCCCTACAAAAGATGAATTACCTTAATTTATGGGTGCAACTTGGTATAAAACCTGGCGGCTGGTTTTCCTGCCTCTGGTCCTCCTGAGCCTGAGCTTTATCGGCGCCTGCGGCAAAAAAGAAATGCCTATTTCCCCCGACCTGGTCATGCCGGGCCCGGTGCGGGAATTCCGCCTGGTCCAGGAGGGGCAGAACCTGATGGCCAGTTGGCTGATTCCCCAGGTGAACCAGTTGGGGCAGCCCCTTTCCCAACTCCAGGGATTTCGGGTCTATCGCGCTGCGGTTTCGGGTACTGCCCCCGTTGTAGGCTGCGCCCCTGATTTTGTCCTGGTGGCTGATATTGACCTCTCCTATCCCCAGGTGGGCAGCGTGCAGGGGGAGAGGGTGGTTTATCAGGACCGGGACCTCATGCCGGGGAAATGCTACTCCTACCGGGTGGCGGCCTATGCGCGGGGCGGGGAGTTGGGCTCCTGGTCAGAGATCTTGAGCCACGCCTGGGGCACCCTGCCCCGGGCCCCCGTTAGTGTCACGGCCGCGGCGGGAGACCGGGAAGTGCAGCTTTCCTGGCCGGAAGTGAAAGCCTTGCAGGACGGCGCTCCCATCCGGGACCTGGCCGGCTATGCCGTGTACCGGCAAATTCCCTCAGGGGAAAGGCAGCGTCTTAATCAGACTCCCCTGGCGGCCAACCGCTATCAAGATGTGGCGGTGCAAAACGAAGTTGAATATACTTACACGATTCGGGCGGTTCGCCGCCTGGGGTCATATGAGCTGGAGAGCCTGAGCTCCCCCGGCAGCAAGGTAACACCCCAGGATTTGACCCCGCCGCCGCCACCCTTGAACCTGGTGGCCGCAATCACCTCCCGGGGAGTGGAGCTGCGCTGGGAGCCCAGTCCGGCCCCTGACCTCGCCGGGTACCGGGTTTACCGCCTCAGGGCGGGAGAAGCGAGGCCCGCACGCCTGACTCCGGAACTGGTGAAAATGCCGTATTTTGTAGACACCCGGGCGGCCCCGGGCCAGACTTACGCCTATGCCGTGACCGCGGTGGACAACTCCAAACGGGCTAACGAAAGCGAGCCGTCGGAGGAGGCGGTGGTTAGAAACAAATAGGTCGGAAACACTCATATCGGGAGACCTGTTAAGAGACCTTGCTATAGTGGGAAGGCCTTGCTAATCCCCCTAAATCCCCCTTTAGCAAGGGGGGACTTGGGTTTGCCGATCCGACGACCCTCCTTTTCTAAAGGGGGGCAGGGGGGATTAGAAAATTCTCCCTTGGGAAAATGGAGTGACATCAGGACGGTAGGGCGGGAAAGCGCAGCGCCTCTCGCCTTAAGGGATGGCGGGCAGGGACGCCCGCCCCACCGATATTTTCATTATTGCGGTTGAGCCATGGGCTCATGAATTACTGTTTGGGAACGAAATTGGCCTTGGCAACCTGATAAGATGTAGAACCGCCTCCCTCGGCGGTTTTATCGCCGGCGGGGGCGCCGGCGCTACTTTTCCATATAAAGCGAAAGTTTTTAACATCTTCAAATGATAGGAGATTCTTTGGTCGCTGTGCTCCCCTGAGATGACAGTGCCAAGGATTTTCGCAGAGGGGTTAAGTACAAATCAGGTAGGTTTGCATGCATCATTTCCACTACATCAACGGCGAACTTTATTGTGAAAACGTGCCGGTGCGCCGCATTGCCGAAGCGGTGGGCACCCCTTTTTATCTTTACAGTCATGCGACGCTGACTCACCATTTCCGCACCTTTGACGCGGCCTTCGAGGGCTTTCCCCACAACATCTGCTTTGCGGTCAAGGCCAACGGCAACCTGGCCATCCTGCGGCTGTTCGCCGGGCTCGGGGCCGGGGCGGATATTGTCAGCGGGGGCGAACTCTTCCGGGTCTTGAAGGCCGGGGTGGACCCCAAAAAGGTGGTCTATTCCGGGGTGGGCAAGAGTTTTAAGGAAATCCGCCAGGCCCTCAAGGCCGGCATCCTCATGTTCAATATCGAGTCCTCCCAGGAGTTGGGGGAGATTTCCCGGATAGCCGCCCGTCTCAAGATCACCGCCCCGGTGGCCCTGCGCATCAACCCCGACATCGACCCCCAGACCCATCCTTACATCTCCACGGGTCTTAAAAAAAGCAAGTTCGGCATCAACCTGGACCGGGCCTTGCTGGACTATGAACTGGCTCAAAAGCTCCCCTATATAGAAGTTGTGGGCGTGGCCTGCCACATCGGCTCCCAGATTACCGAGCTCTCCCCCTTCCTGGAGGCGGTGCAGCGTTTGCGGGAGCTGGTGGAGGAGCTCAACCGGCGGGGCATCCGCATCCGCTACCTGGACCTGGGTGGCGGTCTCGGCATCACCTATGATCAGGAAACCCCGCCCCACCCCAAAGATTACGGGCAAGCGGTGATCAAGGAGCTCAAGGGTCTCGATGTTACCCTGATCCTCGAGCCCGGCCGGGTGATTGTGGGGAACGCCGGCATCCTGGTGACCCGGGTATTCTATACCAAAGATACTGAAGCCAAGCACTTCATCGTGGTGGACGCGGGCATGAATGATTTGGCCCGCCCCAGCCTCTACGGCTCCTACCATGCCCTGTGGCCGGTGGTGCAAGCTCCCCGAAAAGAGGTAACCGCCTCCCTGGTGGGTCCTATTTGCGAATCAGGGGATTTTCTGGCCAAGGACCGCCCCATGCCCGACTTTCAGCCCGGGGAACTGGTGGCAGTCATGAGCGCCGGGGCCTACGGCTTTTCCATGAGTTCCAACTATAATACCAGGCCCCGGGTAGCGGAAATCTTGGTGAAAGATCATGAGTTTTATGTTATCAGAAAGCGGGAGAGCTTTGCCCAACTCGTTCGGGGAGAAGCTGTCCCCGAATTTTTGTGGAGTTCCACCCCGTGAGTGAGATGAGAAGCCCCGGTCGCCTCCCCTTTTTCAAGATGCATGGCGGGGGCAATGATTTTGTCCTGATGGACCACCGGGAGAAACTCATCCCGGAGGCGGAACAAAGCCAGTTCGCCCGGCGGGTGTGCGCCCCCCGGGTGGGAGTGGGGGCCGACGGCCTCATCCTCATCGAGGCCTCTGACCGGGCCGACTTCCGCTGGCGCTTTTACAATGCCGACGGCTCCGAAGCGGAGATGTGCGGCAACGGCGCCCGCTGCGCCGCCCGCTTCGCGGTGATGCACGGCTTGGCCGGACCCCGCCTCACATTTGAAACCCTGGCCGGGATTATTGAAGCCGAGGTTTTGAACCACCGGGTGCGGGTAGCGATGGCCGGGGTGGGCAATTTGCGCCTGAACCTGGCTATTCCCCTGGCGGATGAGTCCCTGGCCGGCAACTTCATGCAGGTAGGCGTGCCCCATGTAGTGGTGCCGGTGGACAACCTGGAGGGGGTCCCCATCAGGCAGTGGGGCCGGGAAGTCCGGTTCCATCAGCTTTTTCATCCGGCGGGGACCAACGTCAACTTTATCAGGGTCAAAGACCGCCACGCCCTGGAAATACGGACCTATGAGCGGGGTGTGGAGGATGAGACCCTGGCCTGCGGCACCGGTGCAGTGGCCGCGGCCCTTATCAGCGCCAGCCTGGGCAAGGTGGCTTCCCCGGTGGCGGTCCATACCCGGGGCGGCGAAATTCTCACCGTGTCCTTTGAGTGGCAGGGTGAAAAAGTCAGCCAGGTTTTCCTGGAAGGCGAGGCCCTGGTGGTCTAACAGGGTGAATTGTGGTTGGATGAATTAAAGTAAGGAGGTAGGCCCATGTTTCAAGGAGCAATTACGGCCTTCGTCACTCCCTTCAAGAACGGTAAGTTAGACGAAGCGGCTTACCGGGAACTCATAGAGTTCCAGATCAAGGGAGGTATCCACGGCATCGTGCCTTGCGGCACCACTGGCGAATCCGCCACCTTATCCCACGAGGAGCACAAAAGGGTGGTGGAGAGTTGCTTAGACCAGGTGAAAAAACGGGTGCCGGTGGTGGCCGGCACGGGCTCCAACAACACCGCGGAGGCGCTGGAACTGACCAGGCACGCCGAGTCGGCTGGCGCGGATTATGCTTTGATGATCACTCCTTACTACAACAAGCCCACCCAGGAAGGCTTGTACCAGCACTTCAAAACCATTGCCGACAACACCCGCATCCCCATCGTGGTCTATAACGTCCCCAGCCGCACCAGCGTCAATCTCCTGCCGGAGACGGTGGCCCGGCTGGCGGAGTTCCCCAATATCGTGGCCATCAAAGAGGCCACCGGGGACCTGAAGCAATGCGCCAAGATCGTGGAGTTGTGCGGCGATAAGATCACCCTGCTCTCCGGAGACGACTTCACCGTGCTGCCCCTTTTGGCCATCGGCGGCAAGGGCGTCATTTCCGTAGTCAGCAACGTCACTCCCCAGGATATGGCCGGTATGTGCGACGCCTTCCAGAAGGGTGATCTCAAGACTGCGCAAAAACTCCACTACAAGATGTGGCCCCTCATGGAGGCCATGTTTTTTGAAACCAACCCCACGCCCGCCAAAACTGCCCTGAAGATGATGGGCAAAATCACCGGCGAGGTGCGCCAACCCCTCTGTGCCATGAGCCCGGCCAACGAAGACAAGCTCCGGGCGGTAATGCAGAAGTATGGGTTGATTTAGAGGATGCCTGGGGGGGGTTAGGGCCAATAGCCCCGGTAGCACGGGCTTCCAGCCCGTGGGCACCTCCCTCCCCCATATCACCTTCACGGAGGCCTTATGGTAAAGGCAATTGTTTCCGGTGCCTCGGGGCGCATGGGGGGGCGCATTATTCACATGCTGGAGGGCGCAGAGGGGATTACTCTCTCCGGGGC